>JBBQMJ010000065.1:0-11555 GCA_038328815.1 Fimbriimonadales bacterium
AAGCCCTTGAAGAAGTGGCCGTAGTTCCACCAATCGAAGTAGAAGCCGTACCGAATCGGCTTGCCGTTCGCATCCCTCACGGTGAGCTTTTGAGCGATGGGGATGAACTCGGACCATTTCCACGGACCCTTGTGCACGGAATAGCCCGCCGCATCCAGCAAATCCTTGTGAACCCAAATCGCGTTAGCGGCAATGTTGGTCGGCAATCCGTAAGTTCTGCCCTGATAAATGCACGTCGGAAGAATCCCAGGAAAAACATCCTTCTCAATATCGATGCCACGTTTCTTCAGTTCATCGGTAAGGTCCCAGGCGATGCCGGCTTGGACATAGGCAGAAAGCTGATAAGGATCGAAGCAGTCGAAAAGGTCGGGCCCAACCCCGCCCATGGATTCCACCACGACTTTCTCCACGCTGTTCCCAGCGGGGTCGATCACGACATCGAACTTGGGGTGCGACTGATTAAACTGGTCGACCTGCGCCTGGCGCAACGGATTATTGTCGGAGATGCGAAGCAGCCTCACTTTTCCCGGAATTTCAGGCAGCGGCTGCAGCTTCCAAGCAAGCAAAGAAAGGAGCCCAAGTGCGACCAAGACTATGCCAAAGGTAGTTCTCACCGTTGATAAACCGCTTCATCTATTATGCGCACCCTTTTGCTCCCGTTCGAAGATAATCAACAAACCGCGCGCAATGCCCTCAAGCCCCTCAAAAACGTTAATTCAGCCTCAATACGGGTCCCATTACCAGTGATAAAAAGATTACGCTGAATTTCCTTGGAAGTCAAATAAAAGCCGTGTTATACTTCCAGAACTGATTAAGCGATTCATCACGATTCGGTCTTCACGGTATTTGAGTCAACTATGGCTGTCACCATCAAGGAAGTAGCAAAGTTAGCGGGCACGTCTGCCGCCGCCGTTTCGGCAACCCTCAACGGCAGCCGAAGCAAAAATATCCGCGTCGGCCAGGTCACCAGAGAACGGATTTACGCCGCTGCCGCCCAACTCGGATACCTTTCCAACCCAGTAGCTCGCAGCCTCGCCACCGGCAAGTCCAAAGTCATCGGCGTGATGCTTCCATACGTGGAAGCCTTTACCGACCACAACCCCTTTTGCGCTCAAGTCACCAATGGCATCCTGCAGGAAGTCGTTCGCCGTCACTACAACCTCATGCTCTACACGGGCGCTTGGATGAACGGCGCCCAGTCGGCCATGATGGTCGATTCCAGGGTGGATGGCGTGATCCTAGTTTTGCCGCAGCCCGATAGCCCCGTATTCCTCAAGTGTGAAAGCCGCCACATTCCTTATGTGTCCATCCTAAGGGATCAGCTGGCAGGTACGTGGACCGTCAACTCGGACGATTACGAGGGCGGCCGGTTAGCGACCGATCACCTCATCCGACAGGGCCATCGCCGTATAGCTCACTTCCTTGGCGACGACAATGTCTCCACAACAATTCCGCGAATGGAAGGCTACAAGGCGGCGCTGCGAGCGGCCCAAATGCCCATCGACTCCTCCTTGATTTTCAAAGCAGGCTTTGATTGGCGCGGCGGATACGCATCGGCGCAGGCTCTGCTATCAATGCCCAACGGCACCCGCCCTACGGCCATTTTCGCGGCTAACGACCTATGCGCCGAAGGTGCCATGAGAGCCTTCCGAGAGGCGGGCCGGTCCATCCCCGAGGATCTCGCCATCGTCGGCTACGACGACACCTGGTTTGCAACAATGACGCAGCCAACGCTCACCAGCGTTAGGATGCCCATCGAGGAAATGGGCGCGCTGGCTGTCCAAATGCTCGTCGATCGCGTGGAAGGCAGGGACGTCCCTGAGCACCACCCCGTCTTACCTGTCTCGCTCACTGTTCGTGCCTCCTGCGGGGCGAAAAGGGCCGAAACGCCCCCCGATAACGCAATCCATGCATTCATCAATGAGGATAATCATCATGTCAAATAATCGCAGAGCATTTACGCTCATAGAACTACTCGTCGTCATCGCAATCATAGCGATCCTCGCCGCCATTCTCTTCCCCGTCTTCGCTCAGGCCAAGGCAGCAGCCAAGAAGACCGCCGACCTTTCGAACATGAAGCAGATGGGAACGGCTCTTGCCATTTACCAAGGCGATTTTGATGATCGCTGGCCATTCGCTGAAATGTATCCACCTGGCGTATCGCCTGCTTACGGCGACATGTATCGCTGGTCTAGCGACATGGTCATCGGACCATACGTGAAAAATCACGATATGCTTTTCAGCCCACTGGACTCTCCTTACGTGGTTGGAGGCTCTACATATTTTCCAACGGCTCCACGAAAGCCATATCCGTCTTCCTATCTCGCCAACGCCCTGTCAACGGATCTACTCGGAGCTAACTCTGCGTACTTCCCGGCAGGCGTAACCGACTATCGAGGACCAATTGCCCCGGGCTCATACTGGGATGGGTCCAGCCCAAATCGAGTTCCAAATTCTCCGTCAGTCTCCTCGACCGAGCCCACTAGCCCGGCCACCCTCATCGTCTTGACGACTGGGTCTGTGGAAGCTGACAAGTGGGCTGGTTGCGCTAGTACCACGAACAACGAAACATTCGACGGATGTTTTGGTAACGGCGACCAGGTGTGGGGCTGGGACATGGCGGACTTGGCGTCAGGCACGTCGTTTGGTGCTCCGGACGTCAATATGGCTAAGGCCTGGCGTAAAGTTGGCAACAGCAGCAACTTCTCGTTCGCGGATACGCATGCGAAGAGCATGCAGCCGGGAAGCCTGATGAGCGGTCCATTCAAGTTGAATCCAAAGTACTTCCTCGTCAACTCAACAGGGTTCTAAAAATGAAAAACTCCGTAAAGCTTGGTTTTTGCGCTTTGGCAGCCGCCGTGTTACTCGTCGGCTGCGGAGACAGCGGGCCCAAGGATGACGGTATCAAACCTGAGGCAAAGCAAACCCTTGCAGACGCAAACTCCCTGGCTAAGAAAGTCGATGGAAACTACGACAAACTTAGCGACAAGGAGAAACAGGTATTCCTTGGAATGGCTAACAACGATGAGCCAGGCGCCCGCCGCCTGACCATGATGATGGCCCATCCGCCAAACGAAGCAAATAAGGGAAAGGGTGGGGCCGACAAGGCATCCGCTCCCACCGGAAAACCCGGCGGATAACCGACACAGTGATCGATCGCCCCTCCGAGGCGATCGCAAGACCAGAGAACCTTCGGGCTCGCCCTCGCGGCGAGCCCGTTTTGGTTTTGACAAGCAATAATCAACACGCGGACGTGACAACTATGAGCTTGACCAGTAACCCAATCGTTATCCTCGGTATGCAACGGAGTGGCACGTCAGGCGTGGCGCAAGCGCTCTCAGAACTCGGTGTTTTCTTCGGGAATGAGGCCGAGTTTTATGCAACTGACGCGAACAATGAAGCGGGCTACTTCGAGATTGACGAGATCATCCGCACCAACAAGGATCTTCTTTACGCTTTTCACAGGCCATGGAACCTAGTTAAACCGTTTCCGGACAATTGGAAGGAGTTGCCCCAAGCGAACGAATCGGTGGGACGCCTAACGGCACTCTTGGCCAAGCACTTCGCCGGGAAATCTCGCTGGGGGTTCAAAGAGCCTACTAGCTCACTGCTTCTACCTCCCTATAAGCAAGTGTTCTGTAACCTTGGCCTAACTCCCACTTACGTGATCTGCGTGCGGAATCCGTTGGACGTCCTCATTTCGGTCAACCGTCACGCTGAAAGCTATGCTGAGAAGCTGTACGAAACGCATGAAGTCAAGCCGAAAGTGGCTGGCCAAACATTCTTGTCGGCCCCACTCGGCAATCTAGCCTTCGGGATGTGGCTTCATTTCACGCTCTCAAGCCTGAGAGAAACTGCTGGCGAGAACACCTCTGTAGTTCTATACGAACAATTCGTTGAGAACCCCGGGCCCTTCTTGCGCCACATCGCCAGTTCGGTTGACAGCTGGACTCCTTCGGACGAACAATGGTCTGCTGCTGTTTCCACTGTTCGGCCGAAACTGCGCCACAACGCTAAGCCTATAGAAGAGTTGGAGGCATACCCTTCGCTCCTTCGCCGAACCTATGAGCTTTGCCGCTCGATTTCCGGCGACCCGGCAGGCTTAAGAGCCGGGGACTACGCAAGCGAGATTGAGGCACTTTGGCAAGAGCTCATCCTATCTCGCGATATGCTACGAGAGCCCGATCCGCTCCTCGGAAACCTTGTGATCTCCTGGCGTGGCGACTCTGGAGTCAAGGCCATCGAGAAGGTTTACGTTCCTCAACCAACATGGCAGACGCTCTCGGCTACCTTCGATGCCCCGCCAGGTGGAATGATCATAGGCGCATTTTTCCAACAGCCTTGCGTCGCGTGGATCCGGTCAGCCCTTTGGCACGTCGGTGGACAGACGTTTCCAGTCGCTTTGGAGCCCGGCCCAAGTTGTGAGCTGACGCAAGTCGATGGCACATTGCATCGACTCTTTGCAAACGCCGAAGTCTTTCAATTTCGAGCTATCACCCCAAACGTCCTTGGCCCATACGAACTCGAATTTGAGCTGTGGCTCGAAATCGACCCGCAAGTCGTCATTGATGGAATTGGCATCTTGGTCGCCAACCTCTCCGCCTGCCGAGAGCGCATGAACGCGGCCGACGCCCATATCCGGCAACTGCAAGAACAGATTCGCGCGTTAACCTTCTCGTCTAAGGGCCCATCCGGTCCCCGCTGATCTGATCCAAGCTTCGCTGCCGGTCGTGATTAAATCCACACGTTTGATTACGGCCCCCTCCCGCTCACGTCAAACTCCTCATAATCCAGGGAGCCACCAGCCCAATACAGCCCCAAATGCTCTATCCGACAAGCAAATCGCCATTCTCCGCCGACGTCTTCAAAGCTCCACCCAAGGAATATCGCGGCGCGCCTCTTTGGTCTTGGAACACCCGTCTCGACATCCCACAGCTCCTAAGCCAAATCGAAGCGCTCGATGAAATGGGCTTGGGTGGGTTTCATATCCATCCGCGAACCGGGCTCGCAACTGAATACTTGGGCTCTGAATACATGGCAGCCGTCAAAGCCTGCCGCGACAAGGGCAAAGAGCTTGGCATGAGGTGCTTCCTCTACGACGAAGACCGCTGGCCCTCGGGTGCTGCAGGCGGGCTTGTCACAAAGGACCCCGAACTAGGAATCCGCTTCCTACGGTGGACCCAAACCCCATACGAAGTCCCCTACCCGACCGACACCTTCCTCTGGCCACCCCGCAGCACGGAAGGAAGCAAGGTCCTTGGCTATTACAGCATCAACCTAAACGAGGGTCGCCTCGAAGGGTTCTCCAGACACGACACACCCATACCAGGCGCCTGGATCGCCTACCTCGAAAGGTCCGCAGGCACCCCTTGGTTCAATGGCAACCCATACGTGGACTGCCTCAACCCCAAAGCCATCAAGCGGTTCATCGAAGTCACCCACGAGCGGTACCGGGAAGCCATCGGTGAAGACTTCGGCGGCATTGTCCCCTCAATCTTCACCGATGAGCCTCAGTTCGGCGGGAAGGGTGAGTTCAAGCGGCCCGAAGACACCGAAGACTTGGTGTTCCCCTTCACCGACGACCTGCCCAATAGCTTCAAAGCGCAGTACGGAGTCGATTTGCTCGACCACCTGCCGGAGCTGTTCTGGGAGAAGGCGGACGGAGAGCCCTCCGTCGTTCGCTACCGATTCCACGATCACGTGTGCGAAAGATTCACTGAGGCTTTCGCCGACCAAGTCGGCGACTGGTGTGAGAAGCACGGCACCCTACTGACCGGCCACATGATGGAGGAATCGACGCTCCACAAGCAGTCCTGTGTCCTTGGCGAAGCCATGCGCAGCTATCGCTCATTCCAAATCCCCGGCATCGACATGCTCTGCGACTGGTTTGAATTGGCCACTGCCAAGCAAGCGCAAAGCGCAGTGCGCCAATACGGCAGGGAAGGCATGCTGAGCGAGCTTTATGGGGTCACCAACTGGGATTTTGATTTCGCGGGACACAAGCGTCAAGGCGATTGGCAAGCCGCGCTCGGCGTGACGCTACGCGTCCACCACCTGACCTGGGTCTCTATGCTGGGCGAAGCAAAACGCGATTACCCTGCATCCATAGGGCCGCAATCTCCTTGGTTCAAGGAGTACAGCGTGGTCGAAGACCATTTCGCCCGGCTCAACTCAGTCCTAACCCGCGGAACACCCGTAGTCCGAGTCGGCGTCATCCATCCCGTCGAATCGTTCTGGCTAGCCTACGGTCCACTCTCCCAAACCGGGTCCGAGCGTCAAGAGCTAGAAACCAATTTTGACAACATCATCCGCTGGCTCCTCTTCGGCGCGATCGATTTCGACTTCATCTCCGAATCCCTCCTGCCCGACCAAGTCGGCGAAATCGACGACTCGCTGCAAGTTGGCGTTATGCAGTACGACGCGATTCTCGTCCCCGCCTGTCGCACCCTCCGGTCCACGACCCTTGATATCTTGAGTCGGTTCACCGGCAAGCTCATATTCCTGGGCGAGCCGCCAATATATATGGATGGTGTGAAAGTCGATCCTCTCCACCGCTTCAGCGCGGGGAGGGTGGCCGAAGGCCAGGAGAAGTCCAGTCCCGTCAATATCCCCTTCTCCAAATCAAGAGTGCTTGCCGAACTTGAAAACCTAAGGGAAATCACCTTCCGCGCAAAGGATGGGCAACTGACCGACACCCTCCTTCACCAAATCCGCAAGGAGGGAAGCAGTCGGTGGGTCTTCATCTGCAACACCGATCGCTTCGAGTCAAAACCCGACGTTGAAATCCTATTTCCCGGCCAGTGGCAGGTCCACCAACTGGACACCCTCTCAGGCTCAATCAGGCCCATCTCAGCAGAAAGCCTCGAAGGAAAAACCCGACTAATCCACACCTTCCCAGCCCACGGCAGCCTCCTGCTGAAGCTACAGCCGGGCAAACCAACGAAAGTGTCCGCCAAACCGGCGCGAAAGGAGCATGCACGGCTTCCAGGCTCAGCGATGCCCATCTCACTAAGCGAACCGAACGTCTTACTCCTCGATCAGGCTAAGTTCAAGATCGACGACGGTCCTTGGGAAGGATCGGAAGAAACGCTAAGGATCGAAAACATCCTCCGAAAGCGTTTGGGACTGTCGGAGAACGTAGGTGACATCGCCCAGCCCTGGGCCGACCGCGAGCCCAAACCCGCCCTCGCCCAGGTCATCCTAGCGTTTGAATTCGAAAGCGAAGTCGAAGTCCACGATGCCCTTCTTGCCGTCGAGGAGCCCGCAGCCAAATCGATCACATTCAACGGCCAGGAAATAAACGAAAAGGTTGGCTTCTACACTGATGAAGCAATCCGCACCCTGAGGCTTCCCAACATCCATAAGGGCTTGAACCGCCTCGAGATTAAGCTGGAGTTCAATCGGCTAACAACCCTAGAATGGTGCTACATCCTCGGTGATTTTGGAGTCAAAGTTGCGGGCTCATCGGCAATCATAACCGGCCCAATCCGCAACCTTCATTTCGGAGATTGGACATCCCAAGGCTTGCCCTTCTACGGAGGCAACGTTATCTACCATACCAACCTAGTTGCCCCCACAGGCAACTACATCCTCGCTCTCCCCCACTTCAAAGCGCCGCTCCTTTCAGTCTCTCTGAACGGCCAACAGCCAGTCCCCGTGGCATTCGCGCCCTTTGAAGCAGACCTCGGCCCCCTAAAGGCTGGAAAACACAAACTGGACATCACTGCCTTCGGCTCACGGATCAACACCTTTGGCCAAGTCCACAACGCAAATACCCGCTTAACGTGGTTTGGACCAGGCTCCTGGCGTACCCAAGGGGCAGATTATTCGTTCGAATACCAGTTGAAGCCATGCGGCGTCCTCTCCGCTCCCCTCGTGCTCGTGTCTGATTAAAATCGCCCCTTTGATTACCCGGCACCAACCCGCGAACCCCCTTTCGCATAATCCTAATTAGACGATGACGACTTGGACACGATTCACAGCGGCCGCGATCCTGGCTGCCCTTGCCGGGGCAAGCCACGCGCAGTTCTACAAGATCAAAACCGTAGACGGAATTAGTTGGTTTGAAAGCCCGTCACTTGGCCGTATGTGGTCGCTCGCTGCTGATTGCACTGACCTTGGGGCCCGGGGCACCGCTGACAATCCGGCCTACAACGCCAAGGCTCTATTCCCCGACGAAAAGTCGTGGGTGGTCGACACCTTGGCCAAATACAAAGCCTGGGGCTTGAACTCGCTGGGTGGGTGGTCGGACGCAGATGTTTTCAAGAAGTACAGCCCAGCCGGGCAGCGCATTTCTCACTTCACCGTTCTGCACCTAGGCTCGTATAACAAAGCGCCGTGGGACGACATGTTCTCGCCTACCTGCGAGAAGAACCTGGAAGCAGCGGCAAAGACCCTCATCCCACCGGAAAAGAATGACCCCTACCTCGTCGGCTACTTCACCGATAACGAACTTGGCTGGTGGAACGACGCCCTGTTCAAAACCTACTTCGCCATGCCTCGTTATGCACTTGGCAAGATGAGGCTAGTCAAGGTTCTACAAGACCATTACGGCAGCGACTTCACGAAACTCCAAGCAGATTGGACGACAGGTGCCTCATCTTTCGAGGCCCTAGCGAATGAGACAAAACTCTATCTGAAGCCGGGCAAATGCGGCATGGCAGCGGTGATCGAATTCAACACCGTCCTTGCCGAGCGGTACTACTCAATGGTCTATAAAATTATCAAGAAAGAGGACCCAGGCCACCTGATCCTCGGTGATCGCTACTGCCAATTCTATAACCTAGAAACGGTAAAAGCCTCCAAGCCATACATCGATGTCGTCTCAACCAACGCAGGCGCGGCATGGCTGGACGGGACCTACCCGCATTTCTATTTCGACACCCTTCACGAACTCACCGGCAAGCCAACAATCGTGACCGAGTTCTACTTTGCAGCCCGCGAAAATCGAACCGGCAACCGCAACTCCGGCGAAATCTTCCCAACGGTCCAGACGCAGGCCGAACGCGCCGCTGGGTTCGCCAATTGCATCAAGGCTTTTGCCTCGCTACCCTACATGCTGGGCGCCCACTGGTTCCAATTCTACGATGAACCGCCCAAGGGAAGGGGAGACGGCGAAGACTACAACCAAGGCCTCGTCGATGTCCAAGGCGTGCCTTACGAAGGCATGGTAAAGGCCCTCGTTGACAGCCACCCCGCCGAAGTCCACGCATCCGCAAAGCCCCACGTCTCCACCGGCATCCCCAAAGCCCCCGCTGATCCTATGAAGGATCACATGCTGAAATGGGACAGGGAAAACGGCTTCATCCCCTCCCAAACCAAGGAGGCGTTCGGCGACCTGTACGCCTGTTACGAGCCAGGGTTCTTGTATGTCGGTGTGATGCCAATGGAGTACATCGACGAGACCCTTTACGAAGTCGGCAAACTCCCCGAAGCAGACCGTCCCCTATTCGATCTAACAATCGGCAGTTGGCATGCAGCGGTACGGTTCAACGGAGAAAAACAGAAAGCAAACTGCACGGATTTGACGGTAGAGCTAGCCGAGCGCCCCGGCCTTGAGCACATAGTCGTCATGAAGATCCCTGTCAAAGCCCTGGGCCTATCCGGTCTTCAAGCCGGCGACAAACTCCCCCTGAAAGCCACCCTCTTCACCCACGCCCGAGGCTACAAGATGACCTGGAATACCAGCATGACGCTGAATTAATCTTTGGTGTTACGGCCCCACTAAAATGTCATCCTGGAGCGCAGCTATAGGATCTGCCCATCAACACAGTTTCTGGCCTTGCGTTCCGGAGCATTGGCGGCTTTGATTCCTTCGCCTCTACCCTGAATGAATGGGGTCACCCGACCTTCTTCAACTCAAAGTGATGGACAACCGGCTTGCAAGCCGCCATCTCCGCATCCACGATGTCTCCCTCTAAGCCTTTCATCGCCTTAGCGGCCGCCGCCGCATGCTTCATAGCCCCATGATCAACCTCGACCTTCCGCCATTCGGCGAAGTCAAAGTCGCACCGCCGTCGCACCAAGTCGAGCACTTCCAGCGACTGCTTCCGCATCGGCGTACCAAGCACAGACAAGTTAATTCCACCACCAAGCGCCTCAGCACTGAACTTCCCAACCAAAGCGCCATCAATTCTCAGCTCGTAACTACCCCCAGCCAGCCCGATCACCGTCAGGTACTCCTGATTGAACTTGGCCGCCTCATCATAAGCCCCCAGAGCCAGTTGAACTGTCTTATTGTCCGGGTCGACGCAGAAGGGCAGGGACCCTTCAAGCTCATCCCAACTCTGGCCATTCCAATGAGTCACCATCGCATTCTCGCTTCGGGACACAGCCTTAGAAAAAGCATCGAGCGATACATCACTCACAAGCGGGGAAGCCCCCCATGCCTTCACCAGTTCAATCGCCATGACAAGCCCACCGGCGGGACCGGGGTGGATTCCATCCGGAATGATCTGCTGGGCCCCCTTCCGGTCAATTGCGTTAGCCCTCTTGAGAACGTCAACGAGCGGCTGATTGAAGTCAACGTACAGCCCCTTCTCAGCGGCAGCATGCTTCTCGACGACCTTCCCAAACCGTTGCAGCACATCGTTATAACCGGCCCAAGGCTCCCACTTGCCATCAACGAACGAGGCTGGGAGATCGCGAGTAATCGCGTCCCAAGGGCAAGTGCGGATCAACGTGTAGCGAGCGTTCGGCGCGTCCTTGTGCATAAAGCCCAACAGCTTGCCATACCAATCGTCGAACGTGTCGTAAATCTTCTGGTCAAACGGCACGTAGCCGCCGTCATTCATGCCAAGCATGACGGTGATAACGGTCGGATTGAACGGCTTCACATCTCGATTAACCCGCTGATCCGGCCCACCGCCGCCACCTCCCCAAGTTGAATCGCCCGACCATCCTCTTCCATGAAACGTGACATTAAGCCCCGGGTATCGGGTTCGAACGAAGGTTTCAACAAACGACGTGTAAACCTGCTGCTCCGTAATGCTATCGCCGTAGAACACAACCCGGTCTCCAGGCTTAAGTGCAAAGGAGGTCGACAGCAAAATCGTCGCGAGCAGGGAAACCATATGACAATTATTACGCCGGGGCTACTCAGGGACCTTGATTAACATTAGTCGGGAGAATACTGGGCCGGAATTCCAGATTCTATTGCCTGCGAATGGAGTAATGGCGTAATATAATGGCGTGGGTGATTAAACGCTTCATCACCCAAATTTGTATTCAATGCTGAACTTCGGTCGAAATCTGATTGCCCTTTGCGTCGCGTCGCTTTCTTGGATCTGCACGACACCAGCGAACGCTCAACGATTCGAGACCGAAAAGATCGACGGCAACTGGTGGATCATCGCGCCGAACGGCGACAAAGTCTTCTCCCGCGGAGTCTGCGTTGTAGACCCCGGGACGAAATGGGAGGATTACGACTCCAAGAACCCTTCCTACGGCGCGTTCAAGTTCTACCCAACAAAAGCCGAATGGGCGGCAGGTGCCGTAAGGCTCCTCAACTCAGGATCGTTCAACACAATCGGTGCCTGGAGCGACTATTCCACCCT
>JBBQMJ010000066.1:0-11447 GCA_038328815.1 Fimbriimonadales bacterium
ATACCGGCTCCAAGGCAAATCGCGTAAACAGCTCGGGGCGCGCTGCCAACTTCGGCCGTCGCGCCAGGCTGAATACCCTTCGCTGAAACCACGGCAGGAGCAACGACACTGCCCAACTTATCAAAAATGGCTCCACCCAGCGCCCCGCCCAGTACGCCGCCAATCAAGCCGAGCTTGATGCGCTTAACGGAAAGGCTGCTAGCCCCTATCGCCGCACCCAAAACGGCGCCGATGGGTGTCAACGCCAGTATTCGCGCGAGAATGGTTAGTACGATATTGCCGCTCGAAAACACGTTCGGCCCAAACGTGCCGGCGACTAGGAGCATCCCGATCTTGCCGCCAAACGTGATGCCCACCACCCCGAACAGCAATCCGAGAACAAGGCCGCGAAGCGTGTGAACTTTACCGCCGGTGAGAAATCCGTTCACAGCTCCGATGCTTCCGCCCACAAAGGCTCCGAGCACGGCCATGAAAGAGCCCTCCCAAATCTCCCATCGGGGATCGCCAATCGAAGTGGGCGCCTGAGGCTCCATGATCATCCACGCGAGCAATGCGGCGACCGTTCCGACAAACACGCGGAGTGTGAGAGCTTTCATCTACATTTCAAAGCGAAAGTGCACCTGCCCGAATTGGACGGCATCGCCCGCAGACAACGTGCGTTCCGTATCCACTTTATTGCCGTTTACGTAGGTGCCATTTGTGCTGCCAAGATCCTTCAGAACGATCGAACTGCCTGCCTGCGTGATGCTCGCGTGCCTCCGCGACACGGTGCTCTCAGCCGCAAGACTTACCGCCAGTCCGACATCGCGACCGACTAAGTTCTCACCATCAGCCAAGTTCAAAACTTCGCCCGTATCCCTAACGAGCCTCGGAACGCCCGTTGGGGCGCTGGGCATGGATATCGGGACGGCCATGGGAATGCCAATTGGCTCTGGCGCAGCATCGCCGAGGATGATCTTTTGCAAAGGCTCAGGTGCCGCCGGCACCGCGGTTGGGGGTGGCACGTCACCAGGTTGGGGGCTGGGATCGGGCATTTCGACGCCAAGGCTCTTGAGCCTGTCACCTACTGCTTTCTGGTTGTTCTTGATGTAGATCATCAGGCCGTAGATGACACCTGCCGCAATAGCAAGTGCGATAAGAAAAGCGAAGAAGGAGCCTAGCGGGCTGGTCTTGGCAGCGACAGGCGCCTTTACATCGGTCTTGCCCTTGGCAACATCGCTTGCATTCGCCTTACCCGAAGCACTAGAACCAGCAGCCACCGTCTCAACAGAATCTGGGATGGAAACGACAAGAAGGGGCTCGGCGCGATCACGCTTTAGGTTGATCTCAAACCCTTGCTTCCATGGCCCCGCTGCTTTTCCGTTGCTGCGATAAGAAACTGCGACCTTAAGCTCGCCCTGCGAAAACCCAAAAAAGCTCACTTCGCCCTTCGACGAAGGGTCAACGATCTGATCCTCATGCCGCCCGGTTTTATCGGTTACAGTAACCTGTGCGGCTGCAACAGCCTGGCCCTCATGTTCAACCCGGACCTTGATCAGCCCCACAAAGTCGTAATCCGAGGGGTGAACGGACCAGGACTCCTTGATGTTCTTGACGACACGAATCGCGGCGTTGTTGGAATCGCGATCCCAGATAATTAGGTTGTCGTTTGGAGCAAGCTGGCCTAGCGGGAAATCAAGCGCCTTGGCTGTCTTCAGGTCCCCGTTATCTGGGAGGCCTGTCGGCCAGGCAGACGACGAGAAGACCATTCGAGGCGAATCGCCGTCAAAGTTAAGCGTAAGCTTTGACTGCCCGAATGCAAATAGGGGCAGTAAACAAAGAAGCGTTAAGGCAAAGGTCTTGAATCGCAATCGTTAAAGATTTTAGCCCGAGCGCGAGGCAACGCGTTCGCAACATCGGTGGCTCCGTAGCCTATAGGACCGATTTCGTCCGCGCAAAGGTCAGCGGCCATGCCGTGCCAGAAGGCGGCGCAGCTAATCGCGTAGTACGGCGGAAGGTCCTGGCCAAGCAACGTAACCGTTATCCCGCTCAGCACATCTCCCATGCCTCCAGAAGCAAGACCTGGGTTGCCAGTGCAGTTGACAAGCATCGGCTGGTTGGGATCGCCGATGATGCTGTACGGCCCCTTGAGCAATACGCACTGCTTGAAAGCTTCAATCGCCTGCTGAACCGTGCGGAACCTGTCTGACTGGATCTCCGCAATGCTGGAACTCAGCAACCGGCTCATTTCGCCCGGATGTGGAGTCAGGACGCAGTCGGCGGTCGGTAGGGGCACGCCTTCGCTGACGGAATTGAGCGCGTCCGCATCGACGACGCAGGGTTTGGTCCATTCCTGCCAAACCTTGGCGAGAAACTCTAAAACGGGCTGCCCATGAGTCAAGCCGGGGCCAAAGAGGGCGGCGTGGTATTTGTGTTGGTGCTCCAAAAGAACGCGCGCCGCGTCGGCACTGATGACGCCGTGATTCTCTGGAAGGGGTAGTACAAGTGCTTCCGGCACGTTCGAGGCAATGGCCGCGCAGACTTTGGCGGTTGAAGCAACGGTAACCAGCCCCGCACCGGAACGAAGGGCCGAACGAGCAGCTAAGGTTGCGGCTCCCGGCATGGTCTCGCTGCCGGCGACAATCAGAATGGATCCGTTCTCACCCTTGTGGCTCGCGCGTAGTCGCTCGGGAAGCAGACTGGCAACCCATTCCGCTTCAATTAGCCTTGCGTTTGTGGCTTCGTTCAGGAGAGCCTTTGGATAGCCGATCTCGGCAACGCTCCAGAAGCCTGAATGCTCCAAACCGATGCCTTGAAAGAGAAATGGCTTAGGGAGGCCAAAGGTGACCGTCCTGCAAGCCCAAACGCTTTCGCCAAGCTCTTCGCCGGTGTCGCATTGAATGCCGCTCGGCACGTCGACTGCGATAACGGGAACGCCGCTTCGATTGATCGCCTGAATCGCTTCTTTGGACGGGCCGCGAACTTCGCATTTTGCGCCGGTGCCAAGCAAAGCATCAACGATCAAGTCGCGGCAGCCAACGCACTCAGCGCGGGCTCGCCAGTGACAATCGCTAAAGTAGACCGGTTTCACACCGCCCGCCTTCGTAACCATCATCTGCTCGTGGGCTTCTATTGTTAGGTCTGTCTCTTCGCCGGCTACTAAGCAGTCGACACCATAACCGTGCTCGTGGGCAAGCCGGGCGACAACGAAGCCATCTCCGCCGTTATTGCCTTTGCCGCAGAAAACGCAAATGTGTCCGCCGTCGGGAAGCATCTCGCGAACGGCGTCAAAGACGGCAAGGCCAGCGCGCTCCATGAGGACCTTGGCGGGAATTCCGAATTCCTCGCTAGCGCGGCGGTCAATCTCTCGGCTCTTATCAGCAGCGGCTATCCACATCGTTCTTGGCCACGCCCTTGTAACCGGCGACTGTCGTCTCCACTCTACGCAGTGGTCTGTTCAGCAGTTACCGAACGGACGCTGTGCAGCTTCAGGGAGCCTCCGCATTTTGCATGAACGTACTTCCTTCGCGCTGGAAGTCGGCGCTTACGAGTGAAGGTCTCGCCGCACCGCTGGCAAGCGTAGGCCACTTCTTGCCTCGCTACGTTCCTGGTGACTTCATACTTGTGCCGAACCTTCGGTTCCAAGCCTAGTTCGCGCATCGCGTTTTTCCAAGGTTCGCCATGTCCAGCGCCTTTACGGCCATGTCTGACAAAGGCCATAAGGTGCGCGTATTCGTGCCGAATAGTGATGCCTAGTCGCTCCGGATCGCAGAGGACGATGGCGCTAAGGGTAATCATTCCCGCCCTATAGTGCGCAGTGCCTGCGGTCACCCTCAGGCGCTTCCAGACAAGCTTGGGAACATATCCAATGGGATGCTTCACGCAAAGCTCTTGGAGCAGAGCGTCGGCAAGCGCCCGGATATCGTCGTTCATCGCGAAGATTTTACCAAGAGGTAATAGCTAGCTGTAGGCGCCTGATGTGTTGAGGCTGTCTCAATGTGCTTCCTTGATAGTAGAGGAAGTCCCGAGGCACTCTAGGGAAGCGTGATGGAAAGCGCGATGTTCTCACTAGTGCGCGGCGTGACCAAAAACGGTCGGGATGACGACCCGAGGATAGGCGACATAGCAAAGCTAAAACCCAGGCTTCGCGAAAACTCCACCCTTGTCGCCGATGTTGAACCATTTCTTCAACTCGTACTTGTCGCACAGCGACTGTACTTGTCCGTCAGACTCGATGAAGTTCTTATCGATCGTCTTGAAGCTCTTCGACTGGAGTCCTTGGGCTTTTACCAAGGCTGCCTGAGGATCCGTCGAAACCTGATTGAGAAGGTCCTCAAGATCCGTGATCATCCCTGGGATCTCGTTCAACGCTGAGAAATAGGCGTCATGCAGAGGTTGGCATTCAGCGGGTGGTTTCACAGATTCAAAATCGGTGACGAGGGCTTCCCACTTGGGCCTAAGGTCTTCAAACTTGCCCTTCGTAACGGCGCTAGGTTCTTGACTTGGAGCTTGGCCATCGGGGGTGTTTTGCCCGCTCTGATCGTATGGGTCCATTTCGCCGATGCCTGGGCCGAGTGTGTTCAGCATCAACTCGAAGGTTTTCATGTCCGCCTCTTGTTTGAGGCTTAACTCGTTCTTCGCCTGCTCGATCTTGCGGACATGCTCAAGATAGTCCCACACATCCTGAGGCATCTTAGCTTTCTCAGGCGCGGTTGCCTTCACTTGAAGCGGCGCTGCGGGTCCGGCTCCCTGCACTTGCAGCACCTTTTGGCCGCTCAGAAGCCAAAGCAGAAACAGGACAAGCAGGGCAAGGATAACGGCAATCGCGGCAATCAGGGCATTGTTGTTTCGTGGCCGGACGGCCACCTGCGGCCCCGCAGCAGCCATGACGCGCGGCATCTCTTTTATCGGTTGCCCGCACTTCATACAGAAACCTGCGCCCTCTGGATTTGGTGATCCGCATCGTGGACAGTGCATTACTTTATAGACTCCAACAGCCAGCCACATTATTGCGCGGTCCGACTAAAGTCGCAACCGTGGAATCACTTTCGCCACAAAACCGTCAGAAAATTTGCGGGTTTATGGAAGGAAGATACTAACTCCCGCAAGATAGCGGTGAATTTCGTTCGGCGTCTAGACGAGAGAACAAGCATGGACGTATAGAACGGAGATATTGAAATGAGACGCGAAATAAGCAGCAACCACCCTTTGCGGGAGTACTTCAGCGAGACGCTTCACGACTCGCTGGCCGGCAAGCTGGGAATGTCCGATACAGAGGCCGAAGAAACGTATCTGGCGCGCATGCTCGTGGATTTCCTAAACTTCGACGGCATCTACGCCATCCGTAATGCGCAGGGAAAGCGGGTCGAGTCCATTGTTGAAATGCTTGCCGAGGGCGACGTGCGACTCCATGCCGATTCTTTTGATCGCGAGCGAGAGGTCCACCGCCACATCGGCGATTTTCTGCTGTTCTGGTCCGGCCTATTTCCCGAGTTCTTGGGTCGCCTCAACGCGCCATCCGGCAACGATGCCCTACAGGACGTGGTTCGCCAGGGTCAATTCAGCTACCACGTGGTTAGCACTTTTGAGCACGGCCAATACGCTAACGAGGCAGACACTTTTCGAAAGCTGAGTGTGCACTTCGACGAGTACCGCACTGGCTTGTCGCTCATGCGGTCGTCCTTTGACGGCTTCATGCTGCAAGGCTGGGGTGGAGGATTTGAGGCTTAGATTCAGGGAAAGCCTAGGCGCGCTTAGCAGCCAGCGTAGACTTGTCCAGAAGTCCAAACTGCTCAAGTATCAGTGCGTACACTTCCTGCCCACGCTCGAAGTCGGCCAATCGAAGAAACTCGTTGGGGCTATGGGCGCGCTCGTCTGGTAGAGCAAAGCCAACGGTCACCGTATGCACGTTCAAGGATTGCAAGAATAAATCCGTGATTGGCAAGCTACCGCCAACGCGAACGAAGTAAGGCTCTCGTCCGTAAATGGTTGCAAGCACGCCTGCCGCCGCCTTGACGCAGGGATGATCGATGGGAATCGCGTATGCTCGCGCTTGCGCTAACTGTCTCGTGACGGTGACTTTAGCTCCCTTTGGTGCATGGGCTTCGATATGCGATTGCAATTTACTTAGAACTTCGCCCGGGTCCTGCTCCGCGACTAGACGACAGGTGATTTTTGCGTTTGCCTTTGCTGGAATGACCGTCTTGACGCCTTCCCCCTGGTATCCGCCCCAGACCCCATTTAGCTCCAGCGTCGGTCGCGCCCAGGCGCGCTCATAGGTCGTGTATCCAGGCTCTCCGACAAGGGCGCTGATTCCGATCTCCTGGCAATAAGAAGTCGCGTCAAAGGGGACGCTGTTCATCGCCAGACGCTCATTGTCTGAAATTGGGATCACTTGGTCGTAGAATCCCTTCACCACGATGTTGCCGTCGGAATCGCGCATGGTTGAGAGGAGTTGCACAAGTGCATGGAGGGCGTTAGGCACCGCGCCGCCATACAACCCCGAATGTAAATCCATTTGAGCTGTGTCGATTTGAATATCCAAACCGCACATACCCTTGACGCCGAGGAACAAAGAAGGCTGGTCTTCTGCCCACTGGAGGCCGTCTGCGCTCAAAACGGCATCGCAAGCGAGCATCTCGCGATTCACGTCGATAAACGGTCCAAGGTCGCAGCTGCCAATTTCCTCTTGGCCCTCAAAAAGGAATTTCACGTTGACAGGCAACGCGCCATCTGCCGCCAGCAGGGCCTCAACGGCGGCGATGCAAAGCACCAAGTTGCCCTTCATGTCCGATGCCCCTCGGGCGTAGATTCGGCCGTTCTTTATAACGGGCTCAAAGGGTGGGCTCTCCCACAGCTCAAGCGGGTCAGGAGGTTGGACGTCGAAATGTCCATAGATCAGGATCGTCGGCTTGCCCTCGGCATGCAGCCAGTCGCCATAAACGCACTGGTGCGGCCCCGTTGGCAACACTTCGACGTGTTCTATTGCGGCCCGCTTCATGCGATCCGCTACCCAAATCGCGCATCGCCTAACATCCTCAATGTGCTCGTCTGATGTTGAGACGGAGGGAATACGGAGGAGATCAACAAGCTCATCTGTGTATTGCTGACGATTAGCTTGCAGAACTTCTCGCCATGTCGCTGAACCCGTAGAAGCCGATTGCATGGCTCAATTATGGATGCGAAGGGTGGCCGATTTCGACGTCTTGTTCCTCAACGCTCAGTCGCCGGCAATGGCCTCGATGTCAGCTAAGTCCTTGGCCCTTCCCGTTGCAAGCTTATTTTTGATGAAGTCTTCTTTGGAGATGTATGAAACTGTAATCCCATCTAACTCACCAAGGGTCCTGTTTGGCCACGCGCACTCAAAATCCAGCCCCGTTAGTCCCGTAAGAAGGTCAATTCTACGAGGCGGGAAACCCAATTGGACTTGGTCAATCGCCAGAAAGTCCTCATCGCGCAAGCCCAAGGAAGAAAACCCGTAGTCGTTGATCGCCTTGATCAATTTGGATGCATTTACTGGCGTGGGCAGTACCCAAAAATCGATGTCGCCTGTCATTCTTGGTTCGCCGTAGAATGCCCGCGCCCAAGCACCGACGACTAGGAAGTCAACGCCGTTTGATTCGAGCAGCTTCAGGAACTCTTTCCAGTCGGTGTTCAGTGCCATAGTAGTCGTCGATCATCTGGATCAATATGGCGATCCTTTCATTTGGGGTAAGCGAACGGTAGTAAGCCTTGTTTGCTTGGTCCGCTTCGGCATGACTACCAAACTTTTGTGCCCTCTTATCCAAGGTAAGAGTCTACCGAACTACGCTTGACGCAAATACGGCATGACGCAACCCGGCTTATGCAGCCGTCTCAGCTTCGGAAAGACGTCGAGCCTGCTCATCCTGCGCCAGCGCGTCGATCATCGCTTGAATATCGCCGTCCATGAACGCGATCACGTTGTTGGCTTGAAAGCCGATCCGGTGGTCTGTGATTCGGCTCTGGGGGAAATTGTAGGTTCGAATCTTCTCGGATCGGTCTCCTGATCCAATCTGGCCCTTGCGGATACCTGCTCGCTCCGACGAGAGCTTGTCCTGTTCCATCTGAAACAGCTTGGCCCTCAATACGGCCATCGCCTTCAGCTTATTCTGGGCCTGGCTGCGCTCGTCCTGACAGGTGCTTACGAGGCCGCTCGGCTTGTGAATAATCCGAATCGCTGTTTCGTTCTTCTGCATGTGCTGGCCACCGGCGCTTGAAGAACAGAAGGTTGATATTTCGAGGTCGTCAGCTTTGATGTCGAGCTCAACCTCGTCCGCTTCAGGCAGAACGGCCACCGTAACGGTGCTCGTATGGGTTCTGCCTTGGCTTTCTGTTGCCGGGACTCTTTGCACTCGGTGGACGCCGCTTTCATGCTTGAGTTGGCTATACGCGCCGATGTGATCGATGCTGAAGACGACTCTCGAAACGCCGCCGATGCCGCTTTCTTCCAGGTCGACGATCTCGTGCTTCCACTTCCTGCGCTCGCAGTACCGGATGTACATTCGAAACAGCTCGCCTGCAAACAGGGCCGCTTCGTCGCCACCGGCCGCAGGCCGGATTTCGACGATGACAGGCTTATCATCGTTCGGGTCCTTGGGGACCAGCATGTTCTTGAGCGTTTCTTCCAGCATCGTAATCCTGGTTTTGAGCGGCTCAATTTCGGCTAAAGCAAGCTCCTTGTACTCAGGATCGTTGAGCATCTCTTCCGTATCCCTCAGCGCCTCAAGTGCGCGGGTGTACTCGCGGATAGTTGTGACGATCGGCTCGAGTTCGGCACGGTGTTTGCCGACTCGCTGCATCTCCTTCGGGTTCGAGGTGATCGCCGGGTCGTTGTATTCGGCCTCTAGCGTCTCGAATTTCCGCTCAATCTCCTGAAGTTTCTCGATCATCTGAGCTCTTAGTTTACCGTCCGAAGGTTCTACGAAATAATGCGGCTGCATTGACTTTGCTCCCAACATCCCCTCGCGACCACCCTCACCGCTCTAAAGCGATGTAGATAGTGGAAGGGACCTGATTGGTTTTCGAGTTGACCGCCACCGTCGTCCCTGAGGCCGATACCTCCTCCTTTCGCGACACAGAGTAGCTCCAAGAGGAGGATGGATTTGGAAACGGGTGATGCCCTTTTGGGACTTCGCGCGAAAGAAATGGGGCGGATTGCGGGTCTTGAACCCGCGGCCTCTACAGCCACAGTGTAGCGCTCTAACCCCTGAGCTAAACCCGCCGCGCAGGGCACATTGTGCACCAACGGGGGGCTTGGAGTCAACGTGGTTGAAGGATTAGGGAACTAGGAATTGGGAATAGGGAGGGGAGGTCGGACCGTCTCAGTGGCCGATTCCGAATCACGATACTGGTGTCTCGTTCCTTGAACCTTTTTCCAAATTTGCCCTCTTTTCCCTCCTTATATTCCCGTTTCCCAATTCCTTTTTCCTCCAAGCGCCCGTACGTACACAATTCTGACCATATAATGAGGTTGTGAGAAAGAGCCTTATACAAACCGGAAACAGCAAGGCGCTGATCATGTCCAAGGACATGCGCGAGCACCTCGGAATCACTGACGCCGTCGAGGTTCAGTTTCGAAAGAACTCTATCGTCCTACGGCATCCAGACGCTCCAGATGAGGACGAACCACCGAAAGCCAAGAGCGGCAAGAGCAAGAAGGGCAAGTAGCCTCCAAGCTGCCAGCGCATGATGCCTCCGGGTACCTTGTGGTCAATGCGCGAGGTGTCTAATAGGCCCAACGGCGAGCGAGAGGCGAACCTTGGCGATGCTTGAATCGGGATCGGCACTTGTGGAAGAGACGCCTGCGCCGCCCTCAAATTGGGCGTGGCCATTAACCTGGATGTTGGCAATCCTGCCCTTCCTCGGCTTTTGGACCTACGGGCTATTCGACCTGGATGAGGGGTTTTATGGCGCGGTCGTCTCTGAAATGAACCGCCGGGGCGAGTGGATAACCCCTTACTACAACGGCCACCCCTGGTTTGAAAAACCTATTCTTCTTTATTGGGCTGCTAAGCCCAGTCTTGTGCTGCTAGGCAACGTTGTTGGCCCGAGACTTCCGAGCGTCCTTGCGACGCTCGCTCTCTTTTGGCTGGTCGCCTCGTTCACGCGAAGGCGTTTTTCGGATGCCGCCGCGCAGCGGACGGTCTTGATATTAGCAAGCAGCTTGCTGGTGGTTGGCGCGGGACGAATGATGCTGGTCGACCCCCTCATGAACCTTGGGTTTGCGGGTGCCATGCTCTTCTTCTGGGAATCGATGTTCCCGATAGCTAAGTCCAAAGCATTCTCTCGGGCGCTTGCCGGCGGTCTGCTGGGTTTTTCCGTGCTTGCCAAAGGACCCTTAGGGGCGATCCTATTTGCCCTAATCCTTGGCGTCCTGTTCTGGCGTGAAGCCGGGCTGAGGGTTCGGTTCCGCGGAGGGTGGTTGGGCCTCGTAGGTCTGTTTCTTCTTGTTGTCGCAACTTGGTACGTACCCGCCTATCTCATTGACGGAAAGTTGTTTGTTCAAAAATTTCTGGTCGAGCAGAACCTCCAGCGTTTCACCGGAGGTGATTCGGCGCATAGCGTTGGGCTGGTCGGGCTCCCCATCTATTTGCCCGTGCTTTTCCTTGGCATGCTCCCTTGGACCATTTATTTATTCAGGGCATGGCCGCGGGGCGTCGAGGTAGGCGAAGGAGGGAACCTACGGCGATACTTGGCCATTTGGACCGTGGTCGCACTGATTTTCTTCTCTATCAGCGGCACGAGACTGATCCATTACATCCTTCCTGCCTGTGTTCCGATCGCGATCCTTGTTGGAGATTTCCTCGCGCGAAAGGCAGGCGAACTCAAAGCGGTCAGCCTTTCGAAGCTAGGCGGCCATGTTGCCGCGGTGGTCGCCGTATGGGTGATTTCACAAGTTGGATTCAGCCTTTGGTATGGTCAAACGCATGCCGAAGTTCATCGCATAGCCAACTACCTTAAAGATCAGCCTGGCCTTGTTGCTGTATATCAAATGCCTCGCCGAGAGGCCGGGCTCGGCACACTCAAGCCCAAGATACAAGAGACAAGCCACCCCTCACTTGTTATGTACCTGAACCGAAATGTGCTGGAAGCCGAGAGCTTTGAGGACCTGCTGAGCGCCCAAAAACCGCTGTGGATCATCACAAGGGTTGGCAGGATTAGCGACGACGAATTCCACCAAGCATCGCTACACAATCAAAAATTGCGCGTAGTTCCTGTCGTCAACGCGGAGAAAGATTACGTTCTTGACCGCCTAGACGCGGCTCCATCGACTCGAGATCGCAGGTAGCGCGGCAGCCTAGACCTTCCGTGCCAGTACATGGAAAACGTGCCAGTGCTTGGCCTTCCCCACTGCCGTCTCGCCATCACGTTCAGCTTCTTCCAGGCTCAGCATCTCGAATCTTTCCAAAAGTTTCTGAACCTCCTCGGCCGAGTGAAAGGAATGATCT
>JBBQMJ010000067.1:0-11258 GCA_038328815.1 Fimbriimonadales bacterium
ATAGAGGTATTCGCCACGGATGGACAGGGGCTCGCGGCTTGTTGCCAAGAAGGCCAGCTTTGGGCAGCTGTTAATAAGGGCGTGAACGACCTCTGCGGCATCCTTGATTAAGTGCTCGCAATTGTCGAGCACGATGAGTGCGGTGGCGTTACCGTACTCTTCAATAATAGTGGCTAATGGGTCGCGGCCGCCAGGCGAAATTGGTAGGCACTCGCTGATACTTTGGGCGACAAGGTGTCCGTCTCGAATGGAAGCAAGGGGGACAAACCATACACCGTCGACATAGTCGTCAATAACTTCGGCGGCTACATATTGGGACAAGCGCGTTTTCCCGCTTCCGCCAGCGCCCGTCAGGGTAATCAGCCTTTTGCCCTTCAAGAGCCGATGGATTGCTTCGATATGAGTTTCCCGCCCGACGAAGCTTGTGAGTTGAACAGGCAGGTTGTGCTTGGCTGCGCTAAGGCTGCGAATTTCCGGAAACTCGGCCCTTAGGCCCTCGGAAGTGAGTTGGTAGATGCGAGCCGGCTCGAGGAGGTCTTTAAGCCTATGCGCTCCGAGCCCCTTTAGTTCTGCACCCTCGGGCAAACAATATTCGATCAGCGCTTTGGTCGACTCCGAGATGAGTGTTTGGCCACCGTGGGCAGCTGATCTCATACGGGCGCAGTGGTTCAGCACGGGGCCGTAATAATCCTCGTCTCGGAGTTCGGCTGGGCCAGTGTGAACGGCGATTCTCACTTTGAGAGCGCCTACTTTCGGATGAATTTGAGCTGCCAGCGCTTGATGTATTGCGATGGCACAAGACGCTGCATCACTCGCATCGCTAAAGACGGCGAAATGGCTGTCGCCTTCACCGCGTTTACGAACATCTATTCCATTGTGCTCGGTGACCGTGCTAATGATTGCCGCGTCATGGTGGGCGAGGGCAGCGCGCATCTCTTTCGGGAACCTTTCCCAGAGATGCGTGCTGCCTTCGATGTCACTGAATAGGAATGTGATCGTACCGCGGGGGTATTCCTGCATGGCTGTTAGGTGGGCTGCACCTAACTATATCGCAGGAACAGCTCTGCGGATGCTCGGATCCGTAGAACATGACACCACCCGATTAGTCGACGTTGCGGACAACTCCATCGCATTCGAAGGCACTGCCAAGTCCCGGCTCAGAACTTTTTGAGGTTGCATAGATTAGGACCCAGTTATAAGTAGGTTTATCCATAGTGAGTTCAGCATGCCTGCCGCCGCTGTGAGGAAAGTACGTGATTGGGTCCCCCCAATTGAGCAACCATTCAGGCTTTTCAAAAGCCGGGATCTGATCCCCAGCCGCCAAGGATTTTTCGTAAATGATTGGAGATGGTCTCCACTCCTGGTGGGCAAAAAAGTGCAATTTATAGTTCTTTTGTCGTCTCGGTCTGAAATCTGGGACAAAGGGCCGGTTTATCTCAATCGGGATGACATTGTCGGATTCTGTTCCGAGACCTCCAGTAATCGTTTTGTATCGAGCAATTGCAAATGAAAGTTCGTCCACCCCTTGATAATCGACGTTGGCCTCCGATTTAAACTTCGATGCTCCACTCAAGCATATGGCTAGCAACCCCACATTAGCAGCCTTACCAGTCGGGAAGGGGACATCAAAGTGGACCCAGTTAAGATGTTCGCTATCTGGCGTCAAGGTAGGATCGCCCAATTTGGTCCAAGGGATTAACGGTCCGGATTTAGGATCGGTGCCCGCCGCAATAAAGAATACTGGCTTTTCCTCGCCCGGCAAGCGAGGACTTTGGCCGCCTGGCCAGTTCTTACCGTCCCAAGTGCCGGACACTACAAATATTCCCGTGATACGACCATTGCTTGGCTCATCGGCCCTAATATCGTGAATTGGTATCAGATTAGGATCTGAGGTTAGCGGATGAATTGAGCCAATTCCTGAAGAAGCTATGTGTTTGGGCACCGAGGCCATTAATGTAGAGGCAATTGCAAGTAATAACATTTAGGCTCTCTTCTTACCCTTTTCTGCTAGAAAAGGACAGTCAAACCTTGGACCCTTTCGTCCTTTATTGAATTAAGAACAGGCCTGCCAGGATCAGCGCCAGCCCAGCCATCTGCTTTGTTGTCAACGACTCCTTAAAAACAAGCAGTCCAAACGCCACGGTCAGCACCGTAATCAGCGAGCCAAAAACGCCCTCAGTAACGGCAAGCCCTTTCATGACGCAGACCCGCCGAAAGAGCCAGTAGGCCAAAATAGAACCGGCAAAGGCTGCAAACATCAGCCATTGCCGGTCCTTTCCTAACGATAACTTCACGCAGACGTTGGCGATGGTAAAGAGCGCCGCGCCCGCGAGGGGGATAAGCCAAGATTCAACTAAGTCCGCAGGCTTAGCTACAGTAATCCTCCAGCACGCCCCGGCGCCGTACATCAAGCGTTACGCAGTGCATTCCGCCTCCCATTGTACGCGCGTGAGATAGCTTCATCGGTATACAATCAACGCCGTAGGCTCCGAGTTCCTTGATCAGGGTTGTTTGGCTGCCATCAACTACGGCCGTGTGGGGGTTCAGCATCATGAAGTTCATGCCGATCCACTCCGACGCGTAAGGTAGGCCTGTGAAGCCGATATCCTGAACGTCGTCCAGATAAATGACGTCCCACTTGCGGAAAATCTTTGGCAGGTTGTGGGGGCAGACGCGCTCGGCGTTTACGACGACGAGGCCGGGCCGAACAACAGTGATTGTTGTATCGACATGGGTGCCGTTGTATAGTCCGTGGATTGCGTGGACTCGATACTCATCTCCGAGGGTTGTTTGAAGCCAGCGGGCTCCAAAGCGGTTACCACTGTCTGAAACCAGATAAAGGATGTCCTTGCCGATGCGGAGGATATTTGCGGCGTCGAAGATGGGGTCGTTTTCCGCGATCGCCAGATCTCGATCCACATTCGTGTTGTAGTCCTCATCCAAAAGAAGGGGGCGCGGGGCAGCTATCCACTTGGCGCCACTGTCAAGGTAATCGCGAAGGATCGGCTTGTAAGAATTCGTTTCATACTGCCGGGCGCGGAGTGTCATAGGCGCTTCGATAATGGTATCGCCTGCAACGACGAACAAATCTCGAGGGCAATAGTTGTACTGGCCGTTTGTCTTCCAATCGGGCGAACCAAACTCTTTGCTGTGATCGCAAACGTCTGGGCGTCGGACACGGACACCGTGCGCCTGGAACATCTCGACCAAAGCGTCAAGCTGGTCCTCGGTTTCTGAGATCACGCTAGCTGGGTACTTGCCGGTGGGCATGCCGCTGATGCTTCCACTGTCACCGTATTCGACGGCGAACAAGCTGATGTCTTGGCTTGCGATTTGGGCATTAGCTGCACGGCCCACAATGACTTCCTCAAGGGGATCCCACTCGTTGTAGGAACTCACCAGGGAAGGCATCTTTAACAGTCGTTCATCTAGCTTGATCATTACCATTACAAACAGACAAGGGTATGCCTGCCCAGACAATAATACGCGCTCAGTTTAAAAACTGAGCCTTTGAACTCACGCGGAGTCGAATATTGTCACCAAAACGTTTACTTTCAGGACGTATGGCGCACTTTTCGTGCCAGAAACACAGTCCAACCACCATCGTAAATCTGATGCTCTTTGCGAACTGATCGAGTACGCGAGATGATTTCAAATCCTTCGGCCTCGAAGAATTCATCAAACTGCGATTCTGCTAGGTTGGGGCTAGGTTGCTTTGTATCTCCAAGCTGCCAGCCATCGCTTTCGATGAGTGCGCTTAGCAGAAGCCAGCCATTTGGCTTCAACAATTTCAGAGATTTTTGGAGCAGGTTAAAGCATTCTTCGGAGGTCTCACAAATCGAATCCGCCACGAAATGCATTGTCAGTAGTTCGACGGATTCCTGATGAACCACGTCCGGCAACAGCATTGGAGTTCGCCGTAAGTCCACGTCTAGCGGCACTGTTTGGCGACGAAGATCATCTAAGCGTCCAAGTAAGGCGTCTTCGCCCAAGCCGCGGTCCGGGAAGATCTTCGCAAGTTCCTTAGCGTATTCGCGCCAGTAGCCAATTGGGGAGCGCTCGATCTCTTCACGGTTGGATTCGCTAAAGTCCGAAAGCCGAATATTTTCGATGCAGTGCATCGTTGCCATCAGCGGAGCGAGACAAGGTCCTGTTGAAATATCAACGGTGTCTACTTGCCGGCCCTCATGTTCAAGCACTAGATCGGCTGCATGGACATAGGCTTGCAGCAATTCTAGGTTGTCCTGCCACATGTCAGGATTGTTCGGACGTTCGGGCCAATACTGCTCAAGGTATTGATCCGCGTAGGAGCCCGCCAAATTATGGGCTCCCGACTATCGATTTTGTTGGCACAGGCTCTTCGATCTCGACAACCGCTTGCTGCGACACCACCGTGGATATCTGTGCCATGCCATTGAAGTGGCTCTTGACAGAGATGCTGTACGCACCCGCGTGGTTGGCAAGCACATAATCCCCCAGTTGGATATCCGAAGGAAAAGGCGTAGCGGCCCCGATGACGTCTAATGAGTCGCAAGTTGGTCCTGCCACAACAAATGGAATCGACTTGCCTTTTCTCTTTGCTACCGTGACAAAGTCGAATACCCGCTTCTCGTAGTGCGCAGTTGAAAACAGTCCATAGATGCCGTCATCGAGATAGAGCCAATCGCGACCATCATGTACATTGCGGCCGATAACCCTTGCCACGGCTGTACAAGCGCCGGCAGCGATAACGCGTCCGGGCTCGGCGATCAATTTGAAACCTAAATCCTGTGCGCGCTTTACGATCTCACCCACTTTCTGTAGAAAGCCTTCCAGGCCGCCAATTTCAGCCGCTACCAATTCATCAGGAAAGCCACCACCAATGTTGATAGTCCTTAGGTCGAGACCATGCTCTTTCTGGGCCGCGGCAAGAACCTGCATTGCCGACTCGATGCCTAATCGGTAACTCTCGGCGTCTCGGCATTGGGTGCCGACGTGAAAGTGAATGCCAGCCACTGGCAGTCCAAGCTCCTGAGACTTACCAATAAGCTCAAGCGCTTTTTCATGCGTGCATCCAAACTTTTCGTTGAGATTGATCTCAACGCCCACCGGTTGAACCTTGATTCGGATGAATATCTGAGGCCGGAAGCTGTGAAAAGTGGATTCCAGCGCTAGTGCCTTGAGGTCTAGCTCATTGTCCACCGTGGTGGCAGCGATCCTTCTGCGGAATATCTCACGGACACAGTTCGCTGTCTTGATCGTATTTGAGAGGATCATGTCCTCAACCGCCATGCCAGCGGAAAGAGCGTCGCCGATTTCGTTCACCGAAGCGACATCAAAGCCAAGCCCTCGGCTCCGTAAATGATTCAGGATGGTGGGGTCGTTGTTCGCCTTGAGAGAGTAGAACAGTTTCAGGCCAGGCAGGTGCCTCTCGAACAGTTGCAATGTCCGGTCAACGGCGTCGAGATCGAAAACAAGGCATGGTGATTCAATGCCGCCGTTTTTGATTGCGGCAGCTATCCAAACTTCTCTATCTGAGGAAGTACGCTCGGATTGTGCCAAGGAACCCATTGTATCGCACGTACACGTAGCCTCGTACTGGTGAAGTTTGCGGGAATTCGCGCAGGCCGGCTTAATTGCACGTCGCTAGGCTGCCCTTCGGCACCACTGCTCAAGGACGCGTTTCAATTGTTCCTGGTTGAATGGCTTGGCAATATAATCATCCATTCCTGAAGCTAGGCACCTCTCCCGGTCGCCTTCCATTGCGTTTGCCGTCATCGCGATGATGGGGATACGCTTGCCTATGTCGGCAGGCAGGGCACGGATGAGTGCCGTCGCGGCATAGCCGTCCATCTTCGGCATCTGGATATCCATCAAGATCGCATCGTATCGCTTCATCCGAACGAGGGGGATCGCCTCGGATCCGTCGATCGCCGTATCCACGGAGAAGCCCAACTTGGCCAACACCCGCTCCGCGAGCATTCGGTTAACTGGATTGTCCTCGACCAGGAGGACCGATAGTTCCTCAGGCCAAACTGGTACGGGTTCGGAAGGTCGTATTTCGGAAACTCGAATTCGATTAAGGGCGAGCAAAATCGCATTGTGCAGGCGTGCTGGACGCGTTGGCTTGGTCAAACCTGCATTGATGCCAAGAATCCTGAGTTCATCCTGCGACCTAATAGTGCCTAGGGAAGACAGGAGAATGATCGGTAAGTCGTCGAAACTATGGGACTCGCGAATCCTTTCGGTCGTCTGGATTCCGTTAATCTCGGGCATATTCATGTCCGTGATCACGGCCGCATAGCCCCCTGGATTCTCGGCCAGAAGTTTCAGCGCTTCGAATCCATCTGTTGCAAGGTCGCAAGTGCAGTCCCAGCCCTTCAGCTGGGCTTTGATAATACGGCGATTTGTAGCATTGTCGTCCACGACAAGCAGATGTAGCCCAGCGAGCGGCTCTGGCCCATCTTCGCTTCCTTGGACAGCGGCAAGCTGCAGCGTGCAAGTGAACTTGGTTCCAAGGCCAGGTTCGCTGCTCAGGTTGAGATCGCCTCCCATGGCGTCCACAATCTGTTTGCTGATCGTAAGTCCAAGGCCAGTGCCACCGTGCTTTCTAGTACTCGTTCCATCGGCCTGGGTGAAACTTTCGAAGACCTTGTGCTGCTGCTCATAAGGAATGCCGATGCCCGTATCCTGGACGGTGATCGAAATGGTTGCAAGTCCAGCTTCGTCTTCAAGGAGGTGCGCCTCCAGCACGACTTCTCCCTCCAGCGTGAATTTGATGGCATTGCTAACGAGGTTAAGAACAACTTGGCGCAGGCGACCATAGTCGGCATTGAGGATCGAAGGAATTGTGGGGTCGCAGTAGCACATCAGTTCGATGCCCTTAGCTCTTGCCTGCTGGGCCATGAGGTCCACTACTTCTTCGACAAGAACGCTTAGCGAGAAGTCCTCCCTCTCTAATTGAATCTTGCCGGCTTCCGCCTTAGAGAAGTCGAGAATGTCGTTGATGATGGAGAGCAACGCCTCACCGCTGGATTGAATCGTTTTCGCAAGGTCGGCTTGATCGGCGTCCAGATCGGTCTCTAAGAGGATTGAGGTCAGGCCAATGACGCCATTCATCGGGGTTCGAATTTCGTGGCTCATATTTGCAAGGAATTGCGACTTTGCATCTGTCGCCGCTTGGGCCGCCTGAGCAAGGTCCTTGGCTTCGATAAGAGCACGCTCCAACTCCTGGTCGCGAACATGGATTTCGCTCAACATTTCGTTGAAGCCGCTCGCTAAGTGGTCGATTTCCTGCAGGCCGCCAAGTTCAAGGCGTACCGTGTAGTCCTTGCTTTCCGATACCGACGCCATGGTTTCGGCGAGCACATTGATGGGCTGTGTAATAACACCCTGGAGTCGGAATGCTACGATCAGCGAGACAAATACCGAACATAATGCCAACGCGATCATCGTGATCAGCAAGCTCGCACCTCGGGAGTTCAGGTCGTTCAGGTTTGCAACTACGAGCACGGTGCCGACATGCTCACCCTTAGCAAGGACCGGGACGGAAACGTGGAATTCCTTACCACCATCGATCCCTTCAAGCCTTGGCAGAGTTGGTGGCGGAGTTGTTTTACATGACTTGCTAACGTACTGAACGAAGATTTGGCCGTGCGTGTCATATAGGGCTGCGTAGTCCACTTGGCTGTCGACTTCCAAAGCGTCAAGAGATTCCTTGGCTGTAGCTTGGTCGCCAAAAGCAAGAGCCGCTGCACTGTTTGCTCCGACAAGGTTCGCTTGGATAACCAGCGTATGAATCGCCTGGCGTCGCGATACGCCCCGGTCGCGGGAGGCAAATGCGAAGGCAAAAACGACCAGTGCAACAACGCTTGACGCAGTTGCAATGAGGATCAGCTTGCGGCGGATTGAGGGGCTTCTCAAGATCGCCCTTCCTTATAAATCTGGTGGGCTAAGGAGAGCAGCTTCGAGCTAACGGTGACGTGTGCTTTACGCGCGACCTCAAGGTTCACGTCAAAACGAACTCGTGACGAAATCATGACAAACCCAATCGCACCACCGTTTCGGGCAAAGTCGTCGGCCTCTCCAACGAGGACGGCTCCTGATTCGCTGCAGATTCTTGACAACCTGTCTACACGCTCTTCGCTGGAAGCGCCAGAGACCACCATTCGGCAAAGCTTGATTTCTGAGTCCGAGTGTATTTGTTCGACTACGATTGGGTGGCCAGAAATAGATCTGCCCGCCAACACGTCTTCCACGGAATGCTCAAATGCCTCGGCGCCGTAAACGCCGACAACGAACTTTGATCCGGGTCTTCCGAGATCGGACCAGTCAATAAACCTAATGAAGTTAGCAATGAACGCTGCCTTGACCTGGTGCTCCTGGTCGAACGCCACAGAGCGGGCCACCGAAGCACAACACAGAAGCACCATAATGAAGAGCCTGCCCAGGAATCCTGGGGACCTCCGACCTTTATAGCATCTCGATTTGTTATGCATTGGGATAAGCACGCGTACTCGCTAATCAAAAATGTGAGGTCAACTGAAGATAGGCGGACCTTGGAATTTCCGCTGCGCTCGTGAACTGCATAGAACGACCAAATAGCAGATCCTGCCCGCCGATACTCAGTTCAGTGGTCTCGTTGGCTTTCCAAGAGATATGGAGATCAAGTTTTGAGTACGAGTTCTGGGCGATCTCGGGAATGCCGTCGTACCAGAAGAACATCGCATCTGCCTTCAGGTTCGGGTGGAAGTCATGGGAGATTCTTCCGAATGCCTGAAATTGAGGGCTCATGATGGACGTCCCTTGGCTGAATTGATCCTGCTTTGTGACGCTAGCGCCCAACGTGAAGAAGCTTCGCGGTTGCAGCTTCCAGCGCGCTTGAAGCTCGCCTCCGTATACATTTCCGCTCTCGCCGTTGTGTAGGTAGGTTGGAACAACGGTGACGGGCACGCCAAATTCGGTCGTGTCGAAGGGTGTTCCCTCGCTGCTGTAAATCAGATCGGAGTAGCGGTCATAGAAGGCGGCGAGATCGACGGAGAACTTGTCCGAGGACCGGAGTCTATAACCCAGTTCATAGGCGGTGAGGTGCTCGGAAGTTAGGTTCGGATCACCAAACGATGTAAATGCCGTCGGCAGGTCTCCCGGATTTGCGGGAGGATCGACTCCAGTTACGAGCTTGTCCGCAAGCTCAGTCTGGCTTGGAGTTCGAACGGCCCGCGAGATAGCTCCCCAAAAGGTGTGAGAGCTGTCGATCTGGTGCAGGTAGCGGACACTAGGCTGGAACTCGTAGCCGGTGAAGGTATTGTGCTCAAGCTTCATTCCCAGCGTGAGCCGCCCCTTGTCGCTCACCTTTATTTCGTCTTGGCCGAAGAAGCTGTAAATCGAATCGTGGCGTGTTAGTGGATCAAGCTCTTGAGTAAATCCGGGTTTAGAGTCATTGATCATGTAGCGATAGCCTGCGCCAACAATGATGCTGTGATTCTTTCTGCTCGGGAATTCCCGTTGCAGGTCAAAATCCAGAGTTGTGCTCGTCGCGCTTGCGTTCGTATACGGGTAATCAAGGAAGTCGTAGTAGGACTGAAAAACTGTCTTCCCACCATCCTTTTCGTCAAATGTCCACTTTGCTACAAGGTCGCTGGTAGTGATCGTGTCCTTGTTCGAATAGTTTGCAAAGAATGGATCTGTTAGCGAGGGTGCTGTTACTGCCTCGTTGATACCAAACTTGTTGTATGCGCCTTGGATCATGAATGAGCCGCGCTTGCCGTCTACATCCCCGCGGAATCCAACTTCATTTAAGACCTTGGTGTCACCGACCCCGCTACCGTCGGGGAACACAGACTCATTGTCGTTCCCATGCTTGCCAAATACTCGGAAGGCTGAGTGCTCGCCGCTCTTCCAACCGTACTGAACTGAAATCCGGTCCCGCTCAAGGGTTCCACCTGAGGAAACAAGCAGCCCGCCTTCGGTGGCTTTGGCGCTCTTGGTAATGATGTTGATGACGCCGTTGACCGCATTCGCGCCGTACAGACTGCCGCCAGGGCCATGAATGACCTCGATGCGATCGATATCCTCAAGCAGTAGGTCTTCGATTTCCCAGTAAACAGTAGAGGTGTACGGCATGTACAAGCTCCTACCGTCCAATAGAACGAGTAACTTGTTGCCGTTTGAGCCATCGAAATTCGGGTTATTGAATCCACGGACGGTTACCGCGTAGTAGTTCTGCGTGTATCGTCCGATCTGAAGGCCCGGGACGAGTCGCAACGCTTCAACGACCGTTCTGGCGCCAGATCGGTGAATGTCATCCTGGGTAATAACGGTTACAGCTGCTGGAGCGGAATCGAGAGGCTGTGCTTTCTTGGAAGCTGATGTGACCTCAATTTTCATGAGGTCTTCAATGCTCATATTTCCAAGATTCGCCGCTCCCTCCTTTTGCGCGAATGCGCTTGGAGCGAGGCTAGATATTAATACGGCAACAGACATCCAGCGATCTTTCATGATTCCCCCGAAACTCGCGAAGCTGGTTAGAATTGCGATCTCCAAACCCTTCGCCTACGTGTTTATCGGTAGTCTTGACAGGGTTATGGAGGCCAAATAGCTAAGATTGGTCTGCTTCCCTTGTAGTTAGCTGAGCAAAGTTAGAACAAATGAATGTTGCCATCATCTACAATGGTCGAAATCGGGCGCCAAGGTTCAACGGCCCTCGCCACGCGGAGAGCCAAATATAGTGCCAGGGAAAAAAAGTCGAGCGGGCGCCATGATTGCGATCCTTCCAGCTGCCGGGCGAGGCAGCAGGATGGCCAAAGTTGCCGGTCCTACGCCCAAGGAAATGCTTGAGGTTGGCGGCAAGCCGCTCATACGGTGGGCAATCGAGGAGGCTATCGGAGCGGGAGCGGAGACGATATTCATAGTTTCATCGCCGACAAAACCCGAGATTCAGGCCTTTGTGCGAGAGGCCCAAACGCAGCCTTGGTGCACGGTGAGTCTAAATACGGTTATGCAGCTAGAGCCACTTGGCCTCGCTCAGGCAGTTGCCCTGGCAGGAGGCGACTATGATGCGATTATCGTGCTTCCAGATACTCTATACCAACCCTTTTCCCCCGCAAAACGCGTTGCCGCGGCCCTGAAAGGAGGAGCGGATATCGTGCTTGCGGTTGAGGCAGTGCCTGACGAGCTCGTCCCGAAGTACGGCATCGTGGAAGTTGGCCACGGATCTGATTCGGTTCAAAGGGTGGTCGAAAAGCCATGTCTTGAAGAAGCACCTAGCCGCTGGGCGATCG
>JBBQMJ010000068.1:0-11251 GCA_038328815.1 Fimbriimonadales bacterium
ATAAGGCCCTGCTGAAGCAGATAGGGTTCGTAGACGTCCTCGATCGTGCCCGAGTCCTCGCCCGTGGTCGCCGCAAGTGTCTCAAGACCAACAGGCCCGCCGTTGTATTTCTGAATCATTGCGTGAAGCATCATTCGGTCCACACGATCCAAGCCCAGATCGTCAATCTCAAGAGCATCCAGCGCCTTCTTTGCGGCTGCTAAGTCAATAGCGGATAGCCCATCTACTTGGGCAAAGTCTCTAACGCGCCGTAGGAGTCGGTTAGCAATTCGTGGCGTGCCCCGCGACCTGCGCGCAATCTCGTTTGCTCCATCCTCCTTGATGGCATAACCCAGAATCCCTGAAGAACGCACAATGATCTCGTGCAAAGCCGCCGAGTCATAAAACTGGAAGTGCGAGACAATGCCGAAGCGATCGCGCAGTGGTCCGGTTAGCAGCCCCTGCCGGGTCGTAGCGCCAATAACGGTAAAGCGGGGGACATCTAGGCGGATAGAGCGGGCAGCCGGCCCTTTGCCGATCATGATATCGACCTTGCTGTCCTCCATCGCGGGGTAAAGAATCTCCTCAACAGGACGGCTCAGGCGGTGAATCTCATCAATAAACAGCACGGACCCTTGATCCAAATTGGTAAGAATTCCAACCAGGTCACCTGGCCGCTCAATCGCCGGGCCGCTTGTAACGTGAATCGTCGCCCCCATCTCAATCGCCACGATGTGGGCTAAGGTCGTTTTCCCAAGACCCGGGGGACCGTAAAGCAGTAAGTGGTCCAAGGGCTCAGAGCGTTGCTGCGCCGCCTTAATGAACACAGCGAGGTTAGATTTCAGTTTCTCCTGACCAATGAATTCTGCAAGGCGCTTGGGTCGCAGAGAAAGCTCAACCGCGATCTCGCCGACTAGCGCTTCAGGCGTCAGCTCGTTCTCCCGGTTCATCGCTTAAGCGTCCTTAGCGCGTGACGCAGTTGGTCTTCCACGCTAGATGCCTGCTCACGGGCTTCAATTGCTGCAGTCTCCGCTTCGGCGCGACGGTAGCCAAGGGCAAGTAGCGCGTCAACCAGTTCGTCTTCCACAGGCGCTTTCGTTGGCAATGAAGCCTCAACTTTCCGCTGAAACGCCTCGCCTGCCATCTTATCTTTGAGCTCCAGAATAATGCGCTCAGCCAGCCTAGGACCAACGCCCGTTGCTCGAGCAAGCGTGCGAGCATCTTGAGCAAGAATGGCCGAGGCCACGGCTTCCTCACCAAGTTGTCCAATGAGGGCAAGACCAATCTTAGGGCCACAGCCCTTGACCTCAATCAGCAGGTCGAAAACGCGCCGTTGAAACGGCTCAAGAAAGCCATATAGGCTGACGCCGTCTTCGCGAAAAATCTGTCGAATGCGCAGCTCAACCGCCTCACCAGGAGCGGGCAAGCGCATCAGCACGAGTTCGGGCAACATCACCTCGTAGCCAACACCCGAGACATCGACCAGCGCCGTGTTGCCTTCAATCTCGACCAAATGCCCGCGAAGTCTTCCGATCATGCTAAATAAGTTACCCTCTGTCTACGTATAGCTACAGACGCGCTAAGGGCTCGTTTCGGTCTCAACCGGCTTGGCCTGCAACCTGAATTCCAGCCGAACTTCGTAAGCCCTGGGCCAAGGCAAGAAAATCTTCACACCGGACATACCCGAGACCTCGTACTGCTTAGTTCCGGCAAAGAACCGCCTTCCAAGGAACTGCTCATTGAAGTACTTATCCAAGTGCTTTCGAAGGTCTTCTTTGACGAAGGCATCGGCCTTCTTGAAGGTTGGACCAGTGGTCTCGTCGCGGCTGTCTTTGCCGCTGGATTCGATGATCTTGTAAGCGCCGGGTCGAGTGAATTTGTGATAGGCGTAGTCGTTCACAAATCGGTGCAGCAGGAACTCTCTCTGAGCTACCTCGCGAGCCAACGGGTCCACCCTAAGACGGCGAGCCAACAAGTACACGTTTGCCGCAGGGATCGCTGTGCCCATCGTGTTACCGGCTGTGTTCCAACCTGCAAAGCTCAATAGCCGCATCATGCGCTGCTGCTCAAAGAGGGCATCGAAGAGCTCTTGATCGGCAGTGCCATCCCGGCCCAGATTGATATCCGCCACGCAGACTGGAAAGCCCTCATCAAGCTCACCTTTCAAGGCTTCGACAAAATCCTTGAAAGTATCCTCCCGTCGGTTTGGGGTGTTGACGTAAAGGGCGAAGTCATAAGCGTTGTCACTACCCACGGGGCGCGCGCCGCTCGCAATGATCTGGTCCCTCAAGCTTTGTTCGATTGGTTTCGATTCGAAGACGTTATATTTCAGCTTGCCAAGCGGGTCCGAGTAGACGATACGAACCCTAGGAATCCAATGGGCCTCAGTAAGCAGAGCCCTACTCACAAGAATGTTGGCGTGCTGGTCGATTCCTTCGCAGAAATAAACCTTGCCATCAATGCCAAGCCCCTGGACAAGCTGCCTCAAGTGCAAAGTCTCGGGAACATGGGGACCGTAAAGCCTCGCATCGTCCTGGCCGAGGATCAAGTAGTTGAAGATGCCACGCGCCGCCATGTGAATAAGTTGGGTCTGAAGGGCGTGGTCTCGCTGCCTCGTCACCTCGTACTTATCAATTTCTCCTGCCGGAATGACCTTGATCAGGTTCTTAAGTCGGGCAAAATCGCTGGGGTCCTTGACGCGGTTGTATCGGTCCTGGACTTCAGCGTAGCGGGCCAATTGGACTCTCCATGTCGAGGCCTTCTTTGTGGCTGTCGGCGCCAATCTCATAATCGCCGAGAAGGCATAGAATTTAACGCTCGGATGTGCGAGCCGAATACCCTCAAGCCGTGCCAACCTGGCCCTTGCCTGTTTGACGGTCACGTCATTGACGCGGGAGGCAATAAGGCCTCCATAGGCGATCATGTCGGTGCTCAGCACGACGGCGCTAACGTCTGAAAAGTCTTCGCTCTCCAGCCAATTGAGAATCTTGTCCGGCGAGCCCGGCTCAACAAACCGCCCCAAAGACTCATATGGAGGCATGTTGACTTCAACCGAAGCCATTCGACCGATCATCTGGGCGAACTGGCCAGCCGCAGGCCGACTGTCAAGGGGAATCAAGAGTATGCGTTCAGCCCGGGCCATGGAAGCGGCTAACAGTAGGCCGATAGCCGCAAGAGTCTTCACTTGCGGGAAGATACCACGTTGGGCTTCATAATTCATCTATGTTCGATCGATCAGCTGCAGAAGAACTCCTGCACAGCCATGTTCAGAGCGAGTCGCTCCGACGACACTGCGAATGCGTCTCAAGTTGCCTTGCTTGGTACGCAAAGGATCTCCGCGAAGACGTTGGCCTCTGGGGCACTGTCGGACTGCTGCATGACTTTGATTACGAGGAGCATCCTGATGACCATCCAACATGGGGCATGCGTCTTCTGGAGTCTCTAAATTGGCCGGCGGAAATTATCCGAGCCATTGGATCCCACAACGACGACTTAAACATTGAGCGGATATCACCGCTCGAGAAATACCTCTACGCGTGCGATGAGCTTGCGGGATTCGTCGTCGCCGTTTCAAGGGTCCGACCCTCAAAAAGCATTCACGAAGTCGAAGTGAGTAGCGTGATTAAGAAGCTCAAGACACCTGCCTTTGCCGCAGGTGTTCATCGAGAGGAGGTCTATGCCGGGTGCGATGGAATCGGCCTTTCTCTGGAAGAGCACATTGGCAATGTCCTCAAGGCACTACAAGCAGACGCAGACAAACTAGGCATTGCAGGCGAACCTGCGACAATCTAGGACTGGAAGGTCACAAGCGTTGGAACTGCGCCTTGAACCCACTGGACTCGACCTTCGACAACTTCTTCCGATCCGTCTCCGTGAAATACGCGAACGATCACGTCGAAGAAGCCAGGTGTCCAAATTTGGATCGGAAAGCTCGGTCCGTTGTCCGAGAATTTGCAGTGATCCTTAAAGCTCCTAGGCAATTCGAATTTGACCAGGCGTACGCTCTCAAGTTCCTTGGGATCGTTGGCACTCAACTTGAGGTCGATGCAATGAAAGAGCGGGCCGCCAGGAGTAGAGCTCTTGGGACTAGCCCCTTCGGTTCGAGTAGCAATAATTTGATAAGCCATAGCGCACTGCAAACACCTGGCCCCCACCCGTGCAATCTGCACTTGAGGCCCTACTAATTTCATTCCACAGTACGAACCGGAATCGCACGCCTCTTAACTCGATGCTCAAAAGACCGCAATAGCTCGTCGATTTAAAGTGATTTGCCGCCTTTGCCATCCTTCGGTGGCGGCTTAACGGTTGGCTTGTCCTTGGATTTGTCCGGTTTAGGAATGTCCTCGTCGTCTGAAGATACGTTTCCGTGGATGTGGGAGCCAGTCCACTTGTCGTCGCCATCCTTGGTCGAAATCTCAAACCAATCGCAAACGAGATCATCGCCCCAAGAGGTCAGCGCGCGCGTATCCTGCTTCCCATCGGTGCTGACCATGCGCAGCGTTTCTTTCTCGCCGTCATAAAGGCCCTTTTGAGTCCAAATATGGCGCCAGCGGCCACCAGGTAGCTCTTGGCGGGCTTGGGGACTGCCCGTGATAATTCCGTGTCTGCTAGCCTTGCCGTACCAATACTCGACCTTCGACGAGAGCGCTAGAACCGGATACTTCTTCAGATCGCCTGATCGGAGGTCGTTGTCCAGTTGCTTATCTTCGTCAGTAACAGGCGGGGCAGGCGGTCTGCCTTTGGCCACATCATCCGGAACCTGCGGCCTGAACGGCGGAATTTCGACGACCATCAGCGGCTGATTTTGCTGATCCTCGGGCTTGAAGTAAAGGTGCACATTTTCCGTAAAGACCGCCCTTTTCTCCTTACGGTAAATAACGGCCTTCTCGCAGGTCATATTGGTCTTCGCCGAGAAATACCGAACCTTCCCAGTGGCCGTGATGACGTCCGTCTTGCTGTTTCTCTCGACCATGTCAGCCTTAACCAGCACTTCGCCATCGGTTGCCTCACCGTCGGGCCATTTATCGATATCCCCTTCGTGAGTAACGATGCCGTCAGTCTTGATCTTCCATTTAGTGCGCTTTGGATTTGTGTCGCCGTCTTGCGTCGCGATAGCCAAGTTGCCTTCCCATTCCGCTGGGCCAACTGAATAGGCGCCTGTAGAGAGCTTGTAAGTAAGGTTCTGCGCTTTGACGTTTCCGTCGTAAAGCCGCCCAACGAGGGGCCCGGGAACGTGCAGGGTCGCCGCGCCGCCGTCCATATAGAACTTGGAAACGGTCAGGTCAAAGTCTTTTCCGAACACATGCGCACCGCTCGTAACTTCCACGCGTCGAGTAGCAGCGCTCCAGTTCGCGGTATCGGCAGCAAACTTGAAGCTCCCCTGGTCGGAGTAAAAGACGCCATCCGTCACGCCGTAAAGGTCCAAATACTGGCGATCCTGACGAACGTCCACGCGCCCCACGTGTGCCTCGGTCCGTAGCTTGGAGCCGCTGTAATGGCGCAAATCCACATCCTCAAGTCTTATGACGACGATAGACGCTATTTGCGATGGCGTCCTAAGCCGGGCAAAAGGGTCAACAGTCGCAATCGCCCGAAGCCATAGGAAAAACAACACCATGGCCGCTAGAGCGGCGAAGGTGATTATTAAGGTTCGCGCGAGGCTATTGGAGCGTAACATCGGGTACGTGCACGACTATGTTCTGCTGTACTACCGTAGCATTTTGCGTGGGCGCTGTTTGAGCCGCCTTCGCATATGTGATGGTGTAGCTGCCCGCCGGCACCCAAAAAGTATATACGCCATCGCTCCCAACGTTGAAAGTTCGCACCGCGGAACCGCCGAGTTTTAGCGTAACAACTGCGCCTGTGGAACCGCCGATTGGTAAGACGCGTCCGGTGATGTCAAACGGATCACCCGGTGGAGTCGTGTTATTCGAGGGAGTCACGATAATGTCGCCCACGTCAACAACGCCAGCCACCGCCACGTTGGGCGAAGAAGTGAAGTTTTGATCGAAGTAGTTAGTGGCTTTTACGACGCCAACAATGCCCCAGAACGAAGCCTGATTCGCGTCGGCATATGCCACGCCGGCAAGGCTAAAGACCCCTGAGCCATTGGTCGTGCCGCTCACGCCCGCGAAAGCGACTTTCGCACCCGTTACTGGGATCGAAGTCGCAGAGTCAACGATCCTGCCGTTGAGCGTGATCTTCTGCGGCCCGATCCACAGATCGCCGACGTCCGTCGTACCCGAGGCCGACGCGGTTGTAAACGAAAAAGTCGGGTACTGCGAGGTCACCAGAAGCTGATTAGAACCTGCGTTTGCTGAAAGCGTGAAGGAGCCATCTTCAACGGCCGTCAAAACCGAACCAGCAGATGGCACGCCGACGCTTGCCTGCGGGCTTGGTGGTCCACCCGTTTGAATGTCGAGTACACGCCCGACGATCGATGCTGTGCCAACCGGTCCGCCCCCGCCCCCACCGCATCCAACCACAGCCAACAAAGCGGCCACTAAGATGACGATGCGCTTCATTAGTCCACCACCTTGACCGTGATCTTCACGGTCTGCCTGGAACCTGTGGCTGTAAAGCGATAAGGCTTCGTGATCGCGAGGTTTGCTCGGTCTCCACGGTCCGGAACGACTAGATACTTGTTGATCTTGCCTCGTTCAACGTTGGGCATAAGCGAATAGGTCGTGCCCCTGACCAGCCCGTCCATCCGAAGGGTGTAACTCTGATTAGACGTCACGGACCTTATATCGCGGAAAAGCGGCTGCGAATCAGTCACCGTAAGCTGGAATCCTCCAATACCAGGTGGCATGGCGCTATCTAGCTTGGGATCGAACCCGTTGGTCGCTCCCTTTGCCGTTCCAATGTAAGCGCTAACCATTCGGTCTGTGCTTTGCAGATCAAACCGAACCTGCCAGCCATCGTTTCTCGGCTTGGCCGCCTCGTGCGCGATGAACGGCGGAATCTGCGGATTGCTTGGGAAGAAGAGCATAGAGACTCCTTCTGGCGCCAGTGCACGCACGAAGTAGGAGACACCAGGTTGGAACACCAGCGCGGGAATCAAGCTACCGGTCTCGGGCACCCCAGATGAAGGGTCGTTCGCTCCCGGAATGAACTGGAAGAAGTCCAGACCGATATCGGTGCCTGCTGAGATCGCAAAGTTGGTTGGGATCGCTGTAGAGCGGATAACCTTGATGCTCGTTGTCGGCACCTGTTCAGGCAGTGGCGACGTGATCATATTCCAGCCCGGCTTCAGCGCCACCGAGGACGGCGTGTTGGGATTGACGCGGCCGTCAACCGAGAATCCAGCCTGAGCCGCGTTTAGTCGCACGAAGTATCCGTGGCCGATCGTCGGCGCTTCTGTATCGGGGAAGAGATCGTATTGCGTACGCGTCTGGTTGTATCGCGCCAGCAGAAGGCTGCCAGCCGAAACGTTGAAGATGTCTGGCGCATACGATTCGAACGGATCGATTGGGAAGCCGACCATCGAAATGCCTGCTGGCAGGCCACCCGCAAAGGCGTACGTGCCCTCGCCATTCACTCTCAGGTCTACGGCAAGCGGCCCCGGGCTCTTGTCGACAACCCGGGTCATCACTGTTGAGGGAACTGCGTTGTGCGTCAGCACCACTTGGATGGTCACCCTTCGAGCGACATCGAAGGTGCTATCCGCGATGAGCGTGCCGAAAGCGCCATTGGTGACCGCGATTGGTGGCACTGCCGATGCGGGCCAGCTCACCAGCACATTGAGCGTGTCACCAGGCTGTAAGGGAACGTTCTCAACCGTTCCAAAGAAAGTATTTGCCACCGGATTGGTGGCCGTCGCTATGGCGCCCGCAGGAAGAAATGTCCTCGCATTAGAGTCAAGCACAGGAAGGTCAACCGTCATGCGGTAAGGCTGCCCAGCGAATAGGTCAGGGAAGTTTGGCGTCACCGATCCGAAACCGCCAGCGATGTCCATCTGGTTTTCCTGTGCCGTAGGGAAGACGCGGCTGAAATCCGAATCCCAGAAGATCGGAAAGCTGGTTCCGCTGAGCAGGGTTTCGTTTCCATTGGCCAGCGTTTGGAAGTAGTTTGCCTGAACGTTAAAAACCCCGAAATCGGAGCCGCTTAGCCCACTAGAAATCGCAACCGGTTCAACAAGCAGTTTGGCTCCATTGGTTTGCTTTGTCTCCAGGATGAACTGGCGCAGACCCCAGTTCGAAAATGAAAGGCCCTCCACGGTCGCCCCGCCACCACCAGCAAGCGTGTTCATAATGGTCTGGCACTGGTTAGCAAGTCCAACAATGTCGCTTCCAAGGGAAGGGCTGGCGTAAAGGCTAGCGTTCAGTTGGGCGATGAAGCCGGGATACTCAACGAGCATCTTGGCCCAAGCTGAGCCCGCCATTTGATAGCGAAGCAGATAGAGCCCTCCGGTGCTGCCGCCTGGGGGAAGTTGAACGTCCCTCAAATTCGGCGCAATGAAAACCGGCCCACCAAGCGCGCGCTGGTTGTACCAATCGTAGAAAGGCCCGACGTCGTAAGTCGACTCAAGAACCGCCTCAACCTGCAAAGGATCTAATCCAACTGGCAGGGCTCCAGGCGTCCGCACGATTTTCATGACCGCAGCACGGACAACCCCCTCCTCGAACCCATCCCAGGCGTAGTTATCGGCCCCGAGGTAGGCGAGAAGGATTGTATGGACGAAGTTGACATACGCCGCTTCAGCGTTCTGATAGACCGGAAATCGAATCTCGGCTTGTCCAGAACCGTTGTTGGGCGTGAAATAGCCACCCGCCACCGCATCGCGATCCCCAATGTCGGCATCGTAGTTGCGCACGAAAACGGTTCCTGCTGCCGACGGTGGCCCGAAGACAACGTTAATTGTCGATACAGCGGTGTCAAATGCGGTCTGAAGCTGTGTTTGGTAGCCAGGAGGAAAAGCTCTGGGCAGGCCCTGGGCGTCGAACGCCAAGGTTAAAGCCGTGGGTCCGCCGTTAGGTCTTCTGAGGCCGGGCAGCACCTGTCCATCTTTCGTGAGAAGCATGCGGGTTGGCATGCTAAAGGGGATGTAATATCCGTAGGCGCTCGTGTGATGGCGGATCGTACGCGCGTTTTCAGTGAGCCTTGCCGTTGCCATGGCAAATTTTCGAGCCGCTAAATCCATGCGCCGACCGAGGTCGTCGTTGGACTTAACGCCAGACATCTCGACACGAAGGGCCGAGTTCTGCGCAAGGGAGATGGCCGCAAGCCCCGCAACAAGGGCAACCCAAAGAATTTTTTTCAACGACTCTCCTCGAAACTGGTGGGAACGGTAAGACAAGACCATGAAAGTACCAGACTGGGCTTCCTTGGAATCTGACGTTCGGGGCTCCGTGATAGTTCGCCATTAACACCGAACCGCCATGCACGGGAGGGTCGTTCATAATTGGGCGGTGCGCAGGCTTCGATTTGTCACCGCCCATCGAGGCAATCTTGCGTCTTTCCAGGAGACACCGCTCTTCAAGAGCGTCGCTGGGCAGCATGATCTCTACGCTTGCCTCAATAACCGGGATGGCCTTCCCCTTGTTTACAACCGCTTCCTAAACGAAGACATCGACTCATTCACGCAGGTAGGCGAGTTCAAACCCACCCACGCGCCCGATGACATCGTCGTGTTTCTTCACGACGACGTTGAGTTAATCGCCGCCAACGCAGAGCAAGAACTCAACAAATGGGCGGACGAGGGGTTTGCCATCATGGGGCTTGTCGGGTCGCGCCACATCACGGTCAAAGAGCCGACCCTCTGGAACACCATGAGCCCGCCAGGGGCGCCTAGTGGCGTTTCCGTGTTTCACAACGCGGTACACCCGCCAAGCGGTGCGCCATATCCTGATCCCGACCAGCCACGACCCGCCAATTTCGGTCCGCTGGGTGAAGTCATCATCCTCGACGGCGTGTTTATGGCCGTCGTGAAGGATCTGGTCGACAAGGCCTCGTGGCGGTTTGACGAGGCTTACGATTTCCATCTCTACGACCTCGCATCCTGCCTAAACGCGCATAAGGCGGGCTTGAGACTGAGGACGGTGTTCGTGCCGATCGTCCACTACTCGCCGGGAATCGGTGACCTATCCGATCCCGTCTTTCGAAAGAACCAACAGACGTTCCTTGACGCCTACCAGAATCGCGGCCGTTAGCTTGCGTCCACAAACGATCCGATGTCGCTAATCGTCTGCCCTGTGCCATCCGCTGTTGAACCAACGACCACATAGTAGTAGATGTTTCCGATGTTCAAAGAAGGACCTGTATAATTCAGCGACGTTCCCGCGGTGGTGTTAGACCACAAGGCCGTCACGCCCAAATCAGGATAGACATCGAATAGATAGACCGTGTAAAGCGAGGCGTTCGAGACCGAGAACCAGCGGAACTGGAGCGGCGTCAGTTGGATCGAATTCAGGTCCATGGCGCCCAATGTGAACACCGTGGCCAGATTGCTCCGTGAAGATTCGCTGTTATTCGTATCCGGATAGCTCGTATTGAGCGCCGTCATCTCGTACGAATAGGTCGTGTTAGTGGTGAGACTCGTGTCATTGTCTGCGAAGTAGCTGGCGAGTGGATCGCGGTAGAAATCGACGTTGATATCTGGCCCCCCAACGCCTAGCAGGCGATAGACGCCGTAGCCGAGCAGGGCCGGATCGTTGGACGGCGTCCAAGTCAGATCGACTTCGACGCTGTTGCCGTTAGGCACAAAGCCCCTGGTTTGCACTTTCGCGGGACGCCTCTTGTCGATCATCCGCTTAATCGCTTCATAAGCATGGCCCGCCTTGAGCGCCCGAGTCGTATCAAAGGCTGGCGCAGTCCAGGCGATCGCTTGGACGTTGGCCGGCGCCTGTAATGTGGGGTTAGTTTCGTTGTTTAGGGTGAAATCTACAGTGGCTGTCGTTCCTACCGAGAGATTCCCGCTAGCCTGATCAGCGTTGAAAGTTCTTGCGCTAGCCTGGACATCGTAGTTCACTCCGGCATGAAGGCCATCGATAAAGTAGGAACCGTCCGATCCCGAATAGGCAAAGCCGCTGCTGGTGGCGTTTGGTCCAACCGCGAGAATCTTGGCTCCTTGCACCAGGTCGCCATTCCGATCCCTCACCGTTCCCTGAATCGAAGCAATTTGGTTAAAGTTATACAGAGCGATGTTCACACTCTTGGATCGCTCGTGGTCGAACACTTGGGCAACGTTCTGGCCGACGTAATGCACACCATTGACCGTGATGTCCGCCTTGATCAGCGTGTTGCCGCCGGCGACCGGATCGAGGACGTATTC
>JBBQMJ010000069.1:0-11217 GCA_038328815.1 Fimbriimonadales bacterium
CATCTTGAGCTGAGCCTCTGGATGGGAGGGTCATGCCTGTTACCGGATTTGTGGCTTGGGTGGTATCGAGGTCTGAGAGGGCGAGGCCGCTTTGGCGGGCGAGGTCTTGGAATATGTCTCCGGCGGTGACGGTATCTGTGGTGAGCTCTGCGGAGAAATTGGGGATGCGGTTGCCGAAATCGGTGAGGAGGAAATCCGTCAGTACAGCGTAAGCAAGGCCCCGGTAGGCGGGTGTGTTCGCACTGCCTTCTTTGGAGGCAATGAGGGAATCGACGGCTTGAGTTTCCGTTCCGCTGTAGAAGGTGAGGTTGACGGCGGGGTTGGAGGTCGCGGCTACGTCGTAGACGACCTTGTCATCGGCCCAAAGGCGTTTGAGTTGGACGTTGCGATCGACCTGCGAGCCATCGGGCATTGTGATGGTCCCAGCGCTGAACGCCACTGCCAGGCTGGCGGTGTAAGTGTAGGTGGTAACGCTAGGGCTGCCTTTGCCTCCTCCGCTGGTAGAACTATGTTCTGACAGGTGATTTCCATTGGAATCGCGTGCGACCCAAATGATGTTCCCGGCGACACGTGTGTATCCCCAAACCCTTGGAATGGCGTTGCCGTAGGCCGATCCGGAGTATCGGAGGTCGGAGACTCGGTTGGCGTCGAGGTGGGGAGCGTTGTTGTTGGCATCGATCAGGCTGCCGATGGTGGAGCCGATCATGAATCCGGTGTAAGGATTGCCAAACCCAGAGCCGACAGCGGCTCCGACTAATCCGAGTGCGATTGTAGCCATGTGGGACTCCTGGGGGGAAGGAATAGGGGAACTGTGAGACAGGAAAAGGAGGGGGAGGGGGCACAGGCCAATGGGGCTGGTCGCCGTCTTGACGGGAATCCCATATTCCTAATTCCCTACTCCCAATTCCTCAATGCGATAGAAAGCCACCACCCGCGACAGCCACTTGGCGTCGAGCGGCGTTTCTACAACGCGGCTGACGCTTGGGCTGTCGTAGGCGTGGATGAAGGTGTTGTCGGCGGTGAGGATGCCGCAATGGCCGGGCATTTGTTTGGAGGCGAAGAGGAGGATGTCGCCGGGGCGGCTTTCCGCTATTTGGGTGCAGTGTTGATCGAGGGCTGCTTGCAGGGTTTGGAGGGCGGTTTGTCTTGTGTAGTGGCGACTGACCTCGATCATGTAATCCAGTTCGGTTGCCACGCAGACGAGGAGGCCACCGCAGTCGATGCCGATATGCTTGAGGCGTCCGCCGAAATGGAATGGGGTGCCGATGTATTCGCGGGCCTTGGCGATGAATTGATTTGGTGTCATGTTTAGGGTGTCCGTGGAGGGTCGAAGTCCGTTTCGACCTGCCCAGGTTTCGCAGGCGGGAGGTTTGGGGGCTAAGTCCACCCAAGTAAGGACGACACGGGGGTCATCCCTCCCTTCGATCTGCCCAGGTCTCGCAGGCGGGAGGTTTGTGGCTAAGTCCAGCCAAGTAAGGACGACACGGGGGTCATCCCTCCCGGGAACGGGCCCGAACGCCGGGCTAGCCGGGCGGACGGGCTACTTTCAGCACCGCGTCATTCCCGGGTAGCAGGGGCTCGCCGTGGAAGTTGATCCCATTTGAGAACTTGTCGCGACAGGTGGCGAACCGCCGATCACAGCCTGCTTCAAGGGTTGCTACGTCAGCGATTGAGACGTGGAAGGGGAACGGAGTTCGAATGTCCAGATTTGCGTTTGAACCGATGACGGTGTGCGTTTTTACCTCGCGGGTAACGCCCAGGTTAGCTCCAGATGTGAAGGTGACGAGGCCGGAATCGTAGTAGCCTGCCGCCTGGGTGTCGCCGCTGAATTGGATGGTCCCCGCACTAATCACGCTTGAGACCGTTCGGGTGAATTGGAGGGGGGTTAGGTCCACCTTGCATTGGGCATCGCCCAGGCGACGGCACCGGCAGGTGGGTGATGTTAGATCGCCGATAGTTTGCTTTAGTCGTTGGGTGAGGGAGCGCAGTTCAACCTGGAATTGACCGTCGCGCAGGGTGATTTCGCCGAAAGTGCCGCGGAACAGAGTGATTGCGCCCATGGTTAGGTCGGCCCAGTTTAGGCGATAGAAGACGACTTCCGCGCCATCGTAAAGGCCTGCGAGGATGTCGGCTTCTGTGATGCGCTCGTCGGTTAGTACTCCCGCGACTTCCAGATTGTCGACTCCTGTTCCCGTATTCGACTGAATTGCGCTGCCATCCAGGCCATCGATTGCCATGTAGGTGAGTCCGTCGAAGACGAGGTCCTGATCGGCGCTTGTGAACCCGATGGCAGTTGAATCCCGCCTGGTGAGCTTGACGCAGGTGGCGAGGGTGGTTAGCTCACCTTGCATGTGGGCAAGCAGGTCGGATGACAGGGTTCTTGGCATTACTCTCGCACCTCAATGACTGGAATCGACTCCCAACCGCCCATGACACCCTCGAGCGTCACATCCATGCGGTCGGTATCGAAGCGAACGGGAACGTAGAAGGAGAACGAAGCTGTGATTACTTGGCCGGTTGTCGGCGCGGACGAGAACGTCACCATGCCGGTGGCGGCATCAACGGTCCAGCTCGTAGCAGCCACTCCGTTTTTGAAAACCGAGACCGAGGTTGGCCGCGTGATCTTTCGAATGACATCGATTGAGCCGCTGCTGTACAGCTTGACGAGTTGGAACTGCGTCCGCGAGCCATTGCCTGTTCCAATTGGCTGCAGCTCCGCAGTGCAGTCGCGGTGGTCACGGAACAGGAATCCCCGCGCCTTACCTCCGCGACCCATAAAGAATGCCTTGAGGTCGGCAAGTTGAGCTTGAGTGCGTACGCCAAAGCCAATCTGGCCGGAGTGTCGGGGGCTTGCCCAGCGCTGGATGCGTTGCTCCGCACCGTTTGGATTCTCCAGGACGACGGTCGAGAATTCGGGCCCGAAGCGGCTGCCTTCCATGATGTCGTCGGACAGCAGAACGGGATCGATAGAAGTGGGCATCGGGCCTCCTAATTTGTGATCGCTGGATTTTAGCGGGCCTGCACCTAACCCAACGGTTGAACATATCTATGGCGTTCCGTACACTGGTGCATGAGATGGAAACGCAGGTTGAATCCCTCGCTCCCGTGGGTCAGCCAGGATAGAGTCTTGTTGCCGCCGCCAGGCAATCAGCCAGCCGTCATCATTCCCCTGGATTACGCCGAAATCGTTCCTGCCTCAAAGAGTCGCGAGCCTTACTCGGCAATAAAGACCCTCTTTGAAAAAAGCGAGCCTCAAATCTCCGATCTCCTGGCCGTATTGAGCCCATTTTTGGATCCGCAGGGCGTTACCGGCCAGAAGGTGGATGAGGTCTCTCCCTTTTGGAACAACGGCTATTTTGGGCCCATGGATGCGAAGTTTCTATATGCGATGGCGAGGAATTTTCAGCCTAAGCATGTGATCGAAATCGGCAGCGGAAACAGCACGAAGTTTCTTCGCAAGGCGATAACCGACGGCAATCTCGCAACTCAGATCACTTCAATTGATCCTAATCCGCGGGCGTCTATCTCTTCCATTGTCGATTCGGTGATCGCCGCAAGTTTGACAGACTGTCCGCTCTCAACGTTTGAATCTGTCCAGGCTGGCGACTTCTTATTTCTTGACGCTAGCCACCTAGTGCTACACGGAACGGACGTGCCCTTCTTCTTTCTTCGCGTGCTACCCATGATGCCCAAAGGCGTGATCGTCCACGTACATGACATCTATTTGCCCGAGGAGTACCCAGAGGCTTGCGACTACGTATTCTACAGCGAGCAGTATGTTCTGGCGGCCCTGCTTTTAGGGGGCGGAAATTGGCGGACTCTAATACCCGCTCACTGGGCGTTCACCAAGGCGATGGTCGCTGGAGACGGGGCGTCCTTTTGGATGATCCGGGAGTAGCTGCTACTTCAGGAAGCGAAGTACTTCAACTGAAGTGAGTTCGTGGGGTATGCCAGGCTCTGCCTTGAGGGTCAATCTTCCTGTTGTCGCCTTACCAATCTCGAAAACCAGGTGCGAGCAGGGGTGTTGCTTTAGGTGGCTAATCCGGGAGCCGAATTCGATAAGGCGCTCACCCGCTGTCGTATACATCCCCAGGTGGGCAACCTGGTCATTTTGGCCATCAAGACCGACTTTGACCAGATACCTGCCGGGTTTTAGCGGGATATCGTCGATATAGCATGCGCCAGCAGGGGTGTAATTCGCGACAGTTTCAAAGTTAATCGAAGCGTAGGGGCTCTTGGCGACCTGCTCGCTTGGGATCGCGAGAATGTTTACGGTGGGCTGTCGTTCAAATTCAGTTCGATAGAACTCAGCGTTGACTTCTTTGATGAGATTGACATCGAACAGCCGGTAGCCACTCTTCTCCAACAGGTCCAAGGGGTTGTCTTCGCTATGCGACCAGTCGTACTCGAACACGATAACGGGCTTGTGCTCGCGGATGACATTTTCAGCGCCAGCGAGGACTTGGAATTCTGCCCCTTCCACGTCAATCTTTATAACGGATGGCCTTAGCCTGTTTAGGCGGCAATATTCGTCCACAGATACGGTCTCAATGGTGACCTCCTCATAATCGCCCCCGCGGGGCCCCAAACCGGAGCCTGTTTCAAAGTAGCTATTTTCGCAGTAGAAGCTGACAGTCTCACCCGATTTTGAGAAGACGGCCTTCGGAACGACGGTGGCATTCCTGACCTGATTGCCGACCAGATTATTTTGAAGCCGTGGGACTAGGCGGGGGTTTGCTTCGAATGAATGAATCGAGCCGCGAGGTCCAACCATGCGCGACATTGCCACCGAAACTCCGCCAATGTTCGCGCCGATATCCAAGGCGCAGTCACCTGGCTTCAAGAAATCCTTGATTGCCAGTTGCACTGGGACCTCCCATGGAACCCGGTCGCCAAAAACGACCGCGCCAAATGGGACATCGAATGGCCGAGGAATCTTCAGCAATCGGTGCAGGACAAATCCGCGACCTCGCAACCACATTCTCGAGAGCGGAGATGGGTCGGGTGGGCTGGGCACAGCGAATTATAGCAAAGCCATTTCAACTGTTCCTTCGTAAATGCTTCTGAATGGAGGCGCCCGTCTCGGAAGCGAGCTGTCCAATGCTCTGCCTGAACCCTGCTGGGTTTGGAGTTTGGATTTGAAACGTGTTATTGACAACGATTTGCCCACCCATAGAAGAACTCAATTGTCCGTTTGACATGATGGAACCGGAGCCGGATGGCACAAACAGCTCCGGCCCCTCTTCACCAACCAGGTAAGGCTGGTTTGGCGAAACGGGACCGCCGTGTGCCCGAGCGAAAAGGCCGAGCCATGATCCCGTGCTTTCGACGTCCCATCCGGTCGACATAAACATGCCAAGAGCGTCTGCCGAGCCAAAGCCAAGGTTCCCCAGAGCACTACCCCCACCAAACAGCCCACCAATGCCTTGTTGGACCGCCCGGGTCAATTGAGCCTTGGCCCATTCTTGTGCCATGTCGGCAAGCATCCGTTGAAAGCCTTGCATGACGTTTGAGAAGAAGCCTTTGAAGCCATGCTCAAACAGGTCGTTGAAGATGCTGTCGAAGAACGACTTGATCCCTTTCGAAAGCGATTGGAACGCCTCGACGGCCGGCTGCATCTGCTTGATCTGATCCAGCAGCTTCTGATTGGCGGGCGTGAGTTTTGTTGTGGTCCCCAGGATGTCTTTCAGAACCTGATCAAGCGGCCCAAGCGTGCCTCCCGCCTTGGCGATATCGGCATACTGCCTGGCTAGCTGTCGGTTGAGTTCTTGTCCAATGTGGGACTGTCTTTGCTGTTCGTCGGAAAGCTGCTTGTTGGCGTCAACGAGCGGAGTCAAGCTGTCTCGAACGAGCGTCTTTTGCGCTTCGGTTAGTTCCTGGTAGGTTTTTCCCAGGAGCTGGATAGAGATTCTCTCTTGATCCGTTGTTGCCGTCAGTTTTTCATGTTCGAGCTGGGCAGAGCGCAGGGCATTTTCGAGTTTTGCCTGATCGCCGGACTGTTGAATTAGCTTCGCCTGCAGTTCGATCACCGCTTTCATCAAGGGCGAGACCGCTTTGAGTCGGCCCTCTTGCACTTCCCACAGGGCTCGCTCGGCTTGCGTGCCTTGGCCTCCAAGGGCTATCAGCTCCGCATTGGCCTGTATTTCTTTGGCGAGTTCAGTGTTGAGCGCTTTGTGACGTGCCGTCACCTCGGCAATCTTTTCATTGAGCGCCGGGATCTGGGCGATGGCCGCCGCGATGCCTGTTGGCTGTTGCTTGGCGAGCTGTTCGGCTTCCTTCTGGGCATTGCCTAGTTCGGCTATGTATGCCTTTACTTGAGGCGTGAGTTCGGCGAATGTTTGGCCGAAGACTTCAAAGGCGTTTCTGTCATCTCGCGACTGGAGGGCAGCTTGAGCGATGGCTGCCTTGGCCTGATTCATAGCTTGCGAGAAACGCTGCCAGGCTTGGTCTGAGGCCAGCCGTGTTTCCAGTTGATCGTAGGCTGCGTTCAACTGTTGGACTGCCGCGCGGACATCGCCGAACTTGCCCGTGAGCGCATCGTAAATTGTTGTCTGCCGGCTAGTCGCATCAGCGCCCAAGACTGTGACTTCGCGAAGTTCAGCCAGCTTGTCCGAAAGCGCCTGCGCGGCGTCTTTGGAATCTTGGAGGCTTTGCGACGTGCGTTGCAGCGCGTTTTGCGCGCTGGAGTCGTCGCCGGTGATGAGGACTTTGAGTTCAGCTAATGTCATGGGAAAAGGAATTGGGTGAAAGGAGAAAGCTCGGCGATCAGTTATGGGAGGCGTGTAGCCGCAGTTGGGGTCGAGGCTGTTTCATCGTGTTTCCTCGTTATAGGGGTCGTCATCCCGAGGAACTCGAGGGATCGTGATCGTAGGGGCGGCGTCCTCTTCCAGGACACGCGTGACCAAAAACGGTCCCTCCACTTCGCCTTTGCTCCGGTCGGGATGACGACGGGCGTGTTGGAACAGCCTCGCTCGAACACGCGCTCAGAGTGCATCAGACCAGAGCAGTCCGTGTCACTAAAAAGGCTGACTGTCACATTCAAAACCTCGGCCTTATACTGTTATTTGTACTAGGAGGTTATCCATGTCACAAGTGATTTTGTTTGGCGGCGGAGACGGTGGTGGAATCATCATCACCGAGCACGGGATCAAGCACATTCCACCATTTGACCCCCAGATTCTTAGGGAGCTTGCAGCCCTTGCGGGGGTGACCCGCGCTGCTGCGGCCACTAAGAACGTAACCACTAGAAACGAGCTGACGCAGATGAGCGCCAAGCTCACGGACCTCATCGTCCCGCAGGTCGAGAAGATTACGAGTGTCTCCTTGAACACTGCAGATGGGCTGGTCTATTTCGACCCCGACGGTGGATTCGTCTGCGGTTCGACGGGTAAGCACCCACCTGTACCGGTTGGCGGTCCACACTATGACGCGCTTCAAATGACCCGGTGAGTCGAGGGAGGGGTCGGCCCACGGCCCCTCCCGGAAAAAGCGTTGCGTGAAAAGTGACGGCTGACGAGTCAGAATGCGAGCTTAACCCCGTCTGTCCTCGCCAGCACGCCCTTCAGCCCACTCCGCCATAAGCGCTGCGTGATGCCAGAAGATCGGCTGATCCAGCAGACTCCAGGGCGGAACTCCAAGGTATTTCGCCGCCCGAAGGAGCGGATACCATGCTGGCGGACTGCCGTAGCGTCCCTCGGTCGCTAGCCAGCGCCGGAGGGCTCGGCGCTCATCGCTTTTGGGGCCATGCTCTTGGCGATCGCCTTGAAGACGTCGCCGAGGACTACCACCGGCACCTCGTGCAGCGCCTCAGCGCTGGTCGCATATGGCTCGCCATCGTCGGCGGCTAGGTCCCAGGAGACCAACAGCCTTGAGAGAGCCTCGGCCAAGGAACTTGCTGGTGTGCCCGTATCTTGAGCGCCAACCACGAGTTGTTCAACCCGAGGCGTATAAGCCCGCGGGCGGAATTTGCCTTTGATGATGCCGCCATCTACGGTTGCCGAGAAAGGCAGGGTGTCTTGTTGTAAGTCAGAGATTTTCATAATTCCTCCTGGGAACGAAGCGTTTTGCGGGCCCACAATTGGGTGGGCTTAGCCGTTCTAGGCGCTTGGCCTCTCTCGGTGTCATCCCGAACTCGGTGTGAGGGATCTAGCTGTCCGAGTTAATTGCATCCGATTCACCGGGAGCAATTATCATGTCCGTCCAGGTTCCTCACACCGAGTTCGGAATGACATCTCTATACAGCGGGTGCCTAAACAGGCCGGACCAACAAGTGACAGCAGGGACTTAAGCGCATTCGAACCCCAGCCTCAGTAACTTGCGATGCCGTTCCTCAGATAGAACTGGTAGCTCTTGTCCCAATCTGGATCGTCCATCACTTCAAGCTCGTAGCCGATCGAGTAGACGCCCTGCTCGTCCTTGAACTCCTTGAACGCCGAGACGTTCACGGACGCGTCCAGTTGGAATTTGTAGGGCAGGCCGCCGATTGTGTAAGCCTTGCTGGAAGCCGAAATCCGGATGTACTTCCGCGCACCCGTCCTGGCGGCGGCCATTAAAGACATCCCCTGCGCATCAGCGCCAAGCAAAATGTCCAACGCCTCCTTGGGCTCGGTCTCGGTGAACCCGGCGAACGTCGATGCCGTGGAGTTTTGAGTCCAGAACGGCTTGGTCCGCTCGCCGAAGTTCCAACTAGAGTCGAAGGAGCGTAGAAGCTGATTGTCGCCGCTATCCAATCCGGCGACGGAGTCGGCGATGTAAACATCGACGTCGCCAAGCAAAATCGGAACGTCCAGAAGCTCAGTCATGCCGCCGATCTGAGTTTGATCGACCGTGACTGTCGGCGTCGTTCCGCCAGTTAGTTCGGATGCATCAGCTGTAAGAGGGCCGACATGCTTATGGGCCAAAGCGCCTGCGAAGGTCACGGTATATGGCCCGCCGGCCGATCCGCTTACCGTAGCGTTGCTCGATCCGATCGTAGGTAGAGCGGTCAACGCGGACTGGACGACGGAGCCGATGGCCGCCTCGGCAATCGGAGCCGTCGTGGCGTCGTTGAATGACAGGGAGAAGGTGCCGCCCGTTGGCCCGCCATTGACCGAGACCGTTTGCACCGAGTTCGGACCCTGCGACAAGGAAATGCTGTCGAGCGACGACGTTGAGAGTTTGCCGCCATACAGGTGGCCGGATAGCTCAATATCGTCCCGATTCATTTTGAATCCGAGCGCACTCACAAATCCGAAGGCAAATCGCTCGCACCCTTCCACGCTGCCGATCTCGCAGGTATAGGTGGATAGGTTGTCCAAATCTTGTCGGTTGGAAATCCAGACGTGCTCGTACACGCCGCCAGCGCCAGGAGTGGTCGCCCGATTCCCTACCAACGAATCGAGCCAAAATCCAAGCTCCGTGTAATTCGCCATCCCGGCCAGATTTGCTTCTGACCATTCCTTCGTCAGCGCTTGGATGGTCTTTCGCTTGAAGCCTTCCGACCGGTAATCCTTAAAAGTGCCCATCGGTTTGGGTGAGAGGGACGATGCCTTCAGGCGAACTGTCGCGGGAGTAACCACACCCAACGAAGTCTCTTTGCCGATTTGGACGCCCTGATTGATGGTGAATCTGTCAGACATATCGAATGCTCCTTGTGGTCCGTAGCGGGTGAAGGTCACCGTAAAGGCGCCTGAATTGTCGGCAAACAGGCCGATTAAATCGTTGAAAATCATCCAAATGCGGTAGGGCCCGACGGTCCCGCCAGCATCGGCAATTTGCTGTGGCGTGTAAGTCGTGTCTCTGTTTGGACGCAGGGCGTTCGTCACGCCAAGCGGTGGAGTTGGCAACCCGTCTCGTTGAACGACGATGGCGAGGCTGTACGGCACGGTGTTTAGCACGCAGTAAGCGCCGGGAACCGTGTAAACCTCATCGGGCTGTTCCGAGTGGTTCGGAGGGAAGTCAGGCGGGTAGGTGCCTTCCGGATAGGCGTACCATGGCGGCAACGTATCATTGCCCTGGAACATCCGAACCTGGCCGGTGGCTTCGATTCGAAGCACCTCGCCGGGGTTCACGACTGGTCCGGGAGTCCAGGAGGGCGTAATAGCTTGCAGGCTCACTTCCGTGACGCCCAGAATTTGTTCGAGTATCAGTTCCCCACGACCGTAAGCCGATATAGCCCTCCAAGGTGCGCGTAGTCAATCCCTGGATCGCTCGATTCCAACATCTCCAACGGCCGGTCACGCACACACGAAACGATGACTCCGTCGACATTGCTCCCGCTCGCGGCCTCCAGCAACTCGTCGATGCGATCAGCGATTGGTTGAATCGTAACGAAGTCGGCTCCCTGCCCAATCGCCTTTACGATCAACGTGAACCGACTGACGAGGCGAACATTGCCGATGACACGAGTATCTGCCTGAGCGCTTTGGAGTTGGAACACGACACAAGGCATCGCGCCTCCTTCGGGCACCCGGTAGGCATGAACGCGCCCAGCTATCAACGCGATTAAGCCGGGATCGGCGGATAACAGTGCGTAAATCCACCTCGCAGCCGCTATGGTTTCGGTTGGCATGTTCAAGCTCCTTATTCGTTGCCTTCAAAACTCCTCCGCTTGGAGCGACTCCGTGTCGCGAGAGGAGGAGGTGGATCGACTCTGGTCGAGACGGAGGAGGTTGCTCCGGAAAGTTGGAGATAGCGTCCATTGGGCACCGGAACCTCCTCTGTCGCCGGAGCGACATCTCCTCCTCCCGCCGGAGCGGCAAGTGGAGAAGTTACTGAAAGTTCACGCGAACATTCCCGGGAACTCCTCCTCTTGGAGCGACTCTGTGTCGCGAGAGGAGGAGGTGGATCGACTCTGGTCGAGACGGAGGAGGTTGCTCCGGAAAGTTGGAGATAGCGTCCATTGGGCACCGGAACCTCCTCTGTCGCGGGAGCGACTTCTCCTCCTCCCGCCGGAGCGGCAAAAGGAGAAGTTAGAGCCTAGGGCCACCTAGAAAACCTCAATCATCTCTTCCGCCCGGTCGAACACCTGCTGCGCCGCCGGGAGTAGGAAGGGGCGTGGTGCCATTTTCGCGGTACCCAGCTCCAGATAGACCGCGAAGGGTGCCCCTACCGAGACGGTCGCCTGCAGCCCTTGAACGTCGACCGAAACCGAGTTCGCCAGCGTTCCATGGGGGTCTGCAGGCGCAAAGCCAGTACCCAAAGACTCAATGGTCTTCAAGGCCACGTCGTCAGCCAGAG
>JBBQMJ010000070.1:0-11204 GCA_038328815.1 Fimbriimonadales bacterium
CTGTTGGAAGTAGCTCTGCGCTCCAACTTGGCCGCGCATTTGCCGGCACAAAGCCACCCTTTCCCGCGTTAAACGTCCAACGACAAATACTGTGCAATCTCTCTGTACTCATAAATTCTCCATAGCCAAATCAAGTTGCTGCTTCCAGTGCCCATAAACCTGCCGATACCTCTCGCCGGTAGCCGGGTCCGGGCGATAAGTCGCGATCTTCTCAAGGCCCCTAAACGCCTCTTTAAACCCAAACAGCCCTGCTCCGATGCCCGCGCCCCGGGCGGCGCCAACGGCGCCGTCTGTTTCGTAAAGCTCTAGATCCGCTGCCATGTTGTCTGCGAAGGTCTGGCAAAACAAGGGGCTCTTGAACATGTTCCCCGTTCCAGCACGAATTCGGGTTGGCTTCTGGCCTAGCTCACCAAAGACCTCCGCCCCAAGCCGCATCGCAAAAACAATCCCTTCCTGACTCGCCCGCGCCATATCTTCTCGCGAGTGTCGGTTGACATCGATGTTGACAAACTGAGCGCCAGGACCCTTGTTGCCAAGACTCCGCTCGGGCCCGTTGCCGTAAGGCAGCGCTAACAATCCCCTCGCGCCGATTTCAGATTTTTCCGCCAGCACGTTGAGTTCCTGGAAAGAACCCGCCGCAAGCGCCCTGCGGACCCAGCTATAAAAACTGCCCGCCCCATTCACGCACGACAGCACGCCTAGCCGTGCAGTTTCTTTTTTGTGGTTCACATGTAGGAACGTATTCACCCGCTCCCTAGGATCGCTCGCGATCTTTTCCGTTACCCCGTACAGCACGCCCGAAGTGCCAACGGTGGCAGCCACTTCGCCTGGCTCCAAAACGTTGAGCGATAGCGCGTTGTTGGGTTGGTCTCCAGCCCGGTAGCACAGGGAAACGCCGGCCGGTAGGCCTAGCGCCTTCGCCTGGTCCGATGCGAGATGCCCTTGCTCTCCGAATATCGGCACAAGGGACGGAAGCATCTCATCAGTGCCACCCGCTGCGCTCCAAACCTTTTTAGAAACGCCCTCTTGCTCATAGTCCCAGGCGATCATTTCGCTGAGACCGGTGGAAGTTGTCGTTGCCTGGCCGCTCAGCCTGTAGGCGATGTAATCGCCTGGAAGCATCGCCTTCCAAACCTTATTAAAATTCTCTGGCTCAGAGTCTCTGACCCACCGCAACTTGGATGCCGTGAAATTTCCTGGGCGATTCAAGAGCGTCTTGGCGGCTGCGCTTCCAATCTCAGCAAGCAGCTTCTCACCGCTGGAAAGCGCCCTTCCGTCGGACCATATAATCGCTGGCCGCACCGCTTCTCCGTTTCTGTCGATTAGCACCAAGCCATGCATCTGATACGCGATGCCTATTCCGGTAACCCTCGACCTCAGTTCCGCGGGCAGCGAGAGGATCGCCGCGCACGTAGCGTCCCACCAGTCGTCCGGAGACTGCTCGGTCCAGCCAGGCTCCGGCGAAGACCTGGGTATCTCTTGGTCGGGGATGACGCTGCTTGCTACGCAGACGCCGGTTTCAGCATCAAGTAGCGCCGCTTTCACAGCCGAAGTCCCAAGATCGATTCCGAGCAGTAACGACATTCTTAAATCTCTTGAGCAGGCCGCAACTTAGCAGTCTCGCCTCGCTTCAGCGCGAAGATTATCACACCATCGGCCGCTTTCTTCACATGAATAGGCTTGTTTCGAATAGTAATGACCACGTGCTCGCCAGGGAGCAAACGCACTTCGCCATCGCTGCTAAGCGCCTTAATCGAGGCAGTTATAATTTTGTTATGACGCCATTCGACCGCTACTTCGTAGCCACCTCTTGCATGGAGGCCAAACACAGATCCCGACGCCCACTCCTTTGGCATAGCTGGTAGCAAACGAATGACTGGGTCTTCTCCAGCCCGAAGCGGTTGGCTTTGCACAAGCATCTCTGCAATGCCGCTTGCCGCGCCAAAGTTGCCATCGATCTGGAACGGCGGATGCGCGTCGAGAAGATTCGGATACGAACCGCCAAGCCCCGGAGCAGGTAATCCGTCTGCGGCAAAAGCCGGCTTCAGCAGCAGCTTCAAGGATCGATAGGCCAGGTCTGGATCATGCAGACGGGCGTACCAGTTGATCCGCCACGCTGTGCTCCAACCAGTGGAAGCCGCTCCCCGGCGTTCAAGAGTGGTGTGCGCGGCTTGCGCAAGTTCGGGCGTCCCTTCCGGAGTGATCTCGTCAGATGGGAACAGCCCGTACAGCTGCGAGATGTGCCGATGATGGACGTCCGTTTCCTTGTAGTCTTCTAGCCACTCTTGTAGGTACCCCTCGCGGCCAATCTGATCAGGTGCCAACTTTGTAGCCGTTAAGTCCAATTCGGCCGCAAACTCCTTATCAATCCCAAGGGTCCGCGCTGCTCGAGCAGTTTGTGAAAAGAGCCGCCGCAAAATCTGCATGTCCATCGTCGGCCCCATGCATACACTCGCCTGTCGTCCATCCGGTAGCTCAAACGCGTTTTCAGGTGACGACGAAATCTGGGTCACAAGCCAGCCATGCTTAGGTTCCTTGACCAAGGAATGCAGGTAGAAAAGTGCAGACCCTTTCAGGACAGGGTAAATGGACTCAAGGTACTTGCGATCGGGATTGAACTCCCAATGCTGAAAGAGGTGATCGCAAAGCCAACCTGAGCAGTTGTTTGTCGCCCCCCACGATGCGCTTTCGCCCGGCGCTGTGTAGCCCCAGACATTGCTGATGACATGCGTGACCCAACCCGGGGCGTTGTAATACTGTTTAGCAGTCTCCTCACCCGGCTTCACCAACGACCGAATGAATTCAACCAGCGGTTCGGCACAAGGCGCCAAACCACAAGTCTCGGCAAGCCAATAGTTCATCTGCAGATTGATGTTCAGGTGGTAATCGCCATTCCAAGGCGTCGCGTACTCTTCCGCCCAAAGGCCCTGCAGGTTGGCCGGCAAGCTACCCGGGCGCGAGCTGCAGATGAGCAGGTAGCGGCCATATTGAAAGTAAAGCGCGGCCAAGGCCGGGTCTTCTGCGCCCTTTGCAAACGCGATCATGCGTTTGGGCGTTGGTAGTGCGGAGTTCTTTGTCGATTCAAGATTGAGCTTCACCCGGCCGTATAGAGCGTGATAATCCTTCTCATGATCGTGAAGGAGCCCATCCCATAAATGCGTTGACACCGCGTCGAGGCGCGTTTTGCATTTGGCCTCGAAGTCGTCTCCATCCCACTTGCCGGCGACCGGCCCCTTGTAATTGGTCCCCGCGGTCACGTAGACAAGCGCCTCAGTCGCGCCGGATACATGCAGATGATTGCCCTCAGCCTGTACATGCCCGCCGTCAACGCAGCGAACGCGCGATAGGCAGACATACTTCAAGCCGTCGCCTCCCGTCCCGTTTGGCAGGGTGCCGTGCATGGCCAATGTTGATCCGCATGAGAAGTACTCGGCATGCTCTGCACGGTGGAAAGCGATGTCGAAGCTTGAAGGAATATTGGCCGTCACCCGGTAGACCAGCGCTCCGGCCGGCGCCGAAGCGATCAACTCGCGCTTGTAAATAACGCCGCCACAGCTATAGCCAACAGTGGCGATCGCATCATTCAGGTCAAGCGATCGCTTATAACCTTCAACAGATTCTGGCAACGGCTTGCCAGTCGGACCGAAGAATTGAAGTTGAAGGTCACCAAGCGTCTGGTAGCAGCCGTATGGCCCTTCCTTCCCATTCCCGAACCCTGAACCGGGCCCGTCGCATGTGAAAGTCTTATTGACTAAAGCCTCCGCAGCCGGATTATCGCCCCGCATCAAAGCTGCTTCAATGGCCGGTAATGCCTTATAAGCGTCCTTGCGGTTTTGGTCGTGAACCCCGCCGGACCATAGCGTGATTTCATTGAGCGCAATGCGGTCACTACTAACTCCGCCAAAGAGCATCCCACCCAGCCTTCCGTTGCCCACTAAACACGATTCCGTGAACGCTTTCGCAGGGCTTTCAAACCAAATCGTTTCCCTACGGGTGGAAGACGAATGGTCGTGCGCCGATCGCACGCCAAAGAAGTCCGACCCGACCGCTGCAACCGCAAGAAGCGACGACAGAATCATAGCTGCAGACCCGGTGCCATAAATCCCCTAGGCGCGATAAAAAAGACGGTGGTCGTGATTAACAATATATCAAGCCCCTTCGCTCGAAAATCAAAACTTTGGAAGGAAACTCATGATGGCTCATTCACGCGAATCCATTCAACTGTTAATCAACAGAATGTAACAACTACATTCATTAGTCCCACAATCCGAGACATAATGATATACACACTTTATGAAATGCGATGTGGCAATCATAGGCGGAGGACCTGCAGGATCTACAGTAGGCTCAATACTCCGAAAATATAATCCCGATCTTGACGTTGTTATCCTAGAGAGCGAGCGCTTCCCAAGGGACCATATCGGTGAGAGCCAGCTCCCCGCGATTATGAATGTCCTCGTCGAAATAGGCGCTTGGGACAAAGTGGAAGCAGGACCATTTCCGGTAAAAATTGGCGGCACCTACCGCTGGGGCAATACTCAGGATCTCTGGGACTTCGAATTCCTCCCAGGCGAAGATTACATCGATGCCCCAAGACCCGCTCCCTTTGAGGGTCAGCGCACCAAAACCGCCTTCCAAGTAGATCGATCCATCTACGATCAAATTCTTCTGGACCACGCTCAGGAACTCGGCTGCAAGGTCTTCCAGGAAACCCGCGTTTCCAAAGTTAACACTGAAGGAGACAGCGTCACCAGTCTCGAAATGGAATCCACCAACAACTCCGCCGAGTTCAAAGAGCCTTTGATCGCCAAGACTTATGTCGATTGCTCAGGTCAAACGGGAATCTTGAGAAGGGCGTTCAAAGTGGAAGTAGACAACCCTACGATCCTGCAGAACATTGCCATCTACGACTACTGGCAAGGCGCCTCTTGGGCAATCAGCCTGGGAGCCAGCGGCACTCTTATCCAAGTCTTGAGCCTAGGTTGGGGGTGGATTTGGTTCATTCCGATCTCTCCCACCCGCACCTCTATTGGACTCGTCGTCCCCGCTTCTTATTACAAGGAGCAGAAAGTGAGGCCCGAAGAATTGTACATGCGCGCCATTGCAGAGGAGTCGCATGTGGCTGAGCTAGTGGCCAATGCGACGCGCGAAGGGAATCTCACTACAACCAAAGACTGGAGTTTCGTGGCCGACAGGCTAGTGGGTGAGAACTGGTTCTTGGCCGGTGATGCAGCCGGCTTTGCAGACCCCATCCTCTCTGCCGGAATGACTTTGGCTCACAGTAGCGCTCGCAAGATCGCCTATACAATTTTAGAAAGTGAGCGCGGCGAGCATGACGTCGACTGGCTCAAGTCCGAGTATGAACTCGGCCACAGGGCCCAAATCCGTCACCACATCCGTTTCGCCGATTACTGGTATTCGGCCAATGGATGCTTTACAGACCTCAAAGCCCTATGTTCGAACATTGCCCTAGATGCCGGGCTCGAGCTGAATGCAGAAGACGCGTTTCGCTGGTTGGCGGCCGGTGGCTTTGCCGTTGAATCTCCTGGCGAACCACGCGCAGCAACGGTCGCCCTGGGAGGCGTCAAGAGGCTGACCAAATACCTTTCGGGCGAGTCTGCCGCGTGGCAGATTGCCTCAAAAAACAAATTGATTCTCGACGTCTCAGGCGCTGAAAAGCAGAGGCTCCCGATCTATGCAAATGGACGAATCACACCTATTACGTGCTTTCGCCGTGGTGGCAAGACCCTACCGCTAGTAGGAGCTTATCGGGCAGTCTTTGACGCTTTGCTTCGTGAAAAGGATGCAACCATAGTCTTGAACATGGCCTGTCACTTTTTGAATCGATCCAAGTCTGCAAGTCCCATGGAAATTGCCGCCGTCGTCGTTGAGTGCTTGGAAGCCCTTCTTGCGGAAGGTTGGGTCAAGGGTTCCGCGGATAACCGTCGGCCATTCATACAGATTGCCGATCTGGACAATTCTGAATCATTCAATCGAACCCGCATGAACCAGTAGGCGCGCTCACTGGGCGAACGTGCAAAAGGGCCCTCCATTGATTAGCTCAACGAAGGGCCGGAAGTCTAAAATTACTTTTTGTCGCTTGTAGCGGGCGCCGCGCCGCCGCCTGCGTAATCACTCGCCTTATGAACGAATGGATGGGCGCCGGCTTCAGCCATCGACTTTGCCATCCCTTCCTTTGCACCCGCGGGCATGGGGCCACCCTTCAGGTTGGCTTTCTCGTCCTTCGTTAGCGGTGTCTGTTCGCCACTGCAACCAGCAAGCAACAGCCCGCACAAAAGCACACCGATCATTCCTAAATTTTTCAATCTAATTTCCTTGTTCTCCAATAAATGGAACGAAGGCTCGCCGATTTCTCGGCGAGCCCTGAATCATCCGAATTATCGGATTGCGTCCCACTTGTTCTTTTCGGGATTAGCAACGGGATTTGGATCCGTTGCTACCGGTGCCAGCGACTTAGCATGGCCGTCGCAGAATGCGAAGTTTGCCTTTCCAGCTGTGGTAAGGCTAACTGCGCCGTTTCCGCCGTACGGCTCGGGAAGCGAACCGTCGGTTTTCAGACGACCATCAGGAATTTCCATTCCGTTCAGCCAGTCTTCGAAGCACACGCCGATGCACGTGAACTGGTTACCAAACCAGGCCGAGGGGTTGCCATTTCCTGCCGTGCCGGAACCATTCAACTTGTACTTGGAAGCACTAGAAGTGAAGTGGTCAGCAAGCAGAATCGTGTCTGCAACCTGTGTGATCTCCGTTTGAGAGCGTCGAACCGTGTCCTGAGGAGGTGCCGCAAGCAAGTTGTCTGCCTGTTGGAAGTAGGTCATGACGCCATGGAAGGGACAGGGCGCTGCAGGCGAACAGCCGTCACCGGCGGCGATCACATGCTCGTCGCCAGCATGGGTCGAAGCTTCATAGTAGGAGTTAGCGCCATAAGATACGGCGATACCCTGCCACAAAGCATTTCCTTCCCAGCTGTACTTCGGCGAGATTGTCTTGGCTGTATCGAACGGGCTCCTGAGCATGTCAAGGCTCTTGACATAGGGCTGATTCAATAGCATCCAAGATTGGTCCTGGGTGCCGTTGAGCGCAGGAGCAAAAAAGTCATCGAAGTCGTTTCCGTACAACAAGTTTGAGGTCGCAAACTGCTTCAAGTTAGAAAGGTCTGACGTATTCTTAGCTGCAGCTTTAGCCTGAGCGAAAACTGGGAAAAGAATAGCGGCAAGAATCGCAATAATGGCGATAACGACGAGTAGTTCAATAAGGGTAAAGCCCTTCTTTTTCATTATAAGTTCACCTGTTCTTCAATGGACTTGTGGAGTCTCTTACATCGAGACCACACGGGAACATAATTTCTAGAGAATCGACCACTGGACTGCTCATGGATTCCACGAGAAGGTCAATGGAACGTGCTCCCATGTTAAATAACGGTTGCGAAACGGACGTTAACGCCGGCCGCAATTCATTACAAAACGCTGTGGAGTCAAACCCAACAACCGAAAGGTCGCCGGGAATACTAATGCCGATAGTCTTGGCCAGTTCTATGATTTCGCTGGCAAGACCATCGTTACAAGCCAGGATCGCTGTATAGCGCCCACCGGCTAGTAATTCGTTTAATTGGGAGCGGACCGCATCAATCGTGACGATGCTTGCCGTTTCCTCAAGTCCGCGTCGGCGCGTGTGGCGAGTAAATGCCCCCGCGCGCTTATACATTTCGGGATTGTCCGGCCAGGATTCGACGGCCAAGGCAATATTCTTATGACCCAAATCGGCCAAATGATCGACCGCGAGGCCGATGCCCTGGTCGTTGTCACATAGCACCGTTGGAAACTTATTCTCAAACTCGCCCGCGTCACAGTGGATCAGCACGATCGGCACCGAGCATCTGCGCAACATCGCTCGATTTGCCTCTGAGAGGTAGGCGCTGTACCAGACCAAACCGTCGAACCGGCCGTCTGCCATCGCGTCTTCAGGAGTCTGTCCAAGCAACCTTGGGCACATCGTGATGGAATACCCGTGCTTGAAACCGCCCTCGACGATGCCGTCCATAAGTGAAGCAAAATATCGCGAGCCTCTGTCGAAGTAGGGTCGCTCAAATCCAATTCCGTGAAGAACGCCGATCGTGTATGTCTGGCGATCACGGAAATTTCTTGCCCACACATTGCAGCGATAGCCAAGATCCGCAGCCGCCTGCCGGACCCGCTCCGCGGTCGCTTCGCTGACTCGCACGCCCTGGGCACGGTTATGAAGAACTTTCGAGACAACAACAGGCGAAACGCCTGCCTGGGCAGCCACCTGCCGGAGCGTTACAGCCACGGTGACCTCGTCAAGTCATGGAGGATGGACGAGCCCGTAACGCCACCGGCCATTGCCGGTGGGTTCTTTCTTTCACTCACTTTATTTGCACTCATCATCCTAGTGAACCACGTCTCGTCTGATTTACCGTTGTATTGCTCTGACGACCGTTATGATATGATGAATATATCGATATATCCAAGTGTTTTCTTAGAATTTTTTGAACTTTTTTTGAAATGTACTAATGGCCGCACCAAAAGCCAGTGTTGATACCGACCTTCCAAGCGCAGGTCAACTTTCCAGATTGAGCAATAAAATGAAATCAAGTGTCCTTAGATCGCTTCTGTTGCCCTTAGCCTTGGCCGGCTCGCACAACGCCATTGGCCAGACTATCCGCGCCAAAGTAGTTGTGAATCCAGCGCAATCGCTTGGCGTGATGGCACCCGAAGCTCTCGGCGTTGCTGCCGCGGTTTGGGATAAATATCTGACCGACCCAGCCGTGACCGCCCTCATAAAGGATGCGGGTTTCAAGGTAATTCGTTATCCAGGCGGCTCGCTCTCGGACATCTATCACTGGAAAACTCATTCGCTCACAAAGGGCGCCCACGCCGACGTCTATCCCAATACACAATTCGATCGCTACATGGAAGTGGTCAAAGCGACAGGCACAACACCCCTCATCACAGCGAATTACGGCTCAAACGCCGATGCTACAGGCGGTGGCGACTCAGCCGAGGCAGCTGAATGGGTTCGCTATGCCAACCGCACCAAGCACTACCACATCAAGTATTGGGAGATTGGAAACGAGATCCCAGGCAACGGCTTTTACAACGGCAAGGGCTGGGAGGAGGACCTCCACGCGCCAGACACCGGCAAGAAGGAAGATCGGCAGTTTAAGGCCGAGCTTGGCCCAGTCGCCTATGCTAACAACGTCAACCTGTTCGTCAAGGCGATGAAGGCCGAGGACCCGAGCATAAAGATAGGCATCGTCCTGAACGACCCGGGCAGCTGGCCAGACGGAATCGAGCCTGATTGGAACACCAATGTTCTCAAGATCTGCGGCCAGAACGTCGACTTCGTAATCGTCCACTGGTACGCCTGGGGAAGGACCTCCAAAGAGGTTTTGAACTCAATTGGCGACGTTCCCAAGCTCATGGCCTCCCTGAAGGAATCGCTCAAGAAGTACTGCGGCGATCACGCCAAGGACCTCCAAATCTGGATGACAGAAGGCGACGCCTCAGGCTATAACACCCGTCATCCAGGCGCGCTCTTTGCCGCCGATCACTTCCTGACGTGGTGGGAAAGCGGCGCCACCCACGTCGACTGGTGGAACATTCACAATGGCGCTACGCGAGCGCCTGATGGCCATTTTGATGACCAAGGGATTCTTTCCAACGCGAGCATCGTCGGCGACCAGCACGAGCCTGAACTTAACACACCTTTCCCGCCCTATTTCGGAGTCCGAATGGTAAATGAAATGGTTCGCCCTGGCGACACATTCGTGCCCAGCGAGTCAGATTCCAGCGACTTAAAGGTCCATGCCTCCAAAGGCAAACGAGGGGCCCTAAGCGTCATGCTCATCAACCGAGACCCGGAACACGGCATTGACGCGACCCTCGACCTAACTGACTTCTCAGCCAAACCGAATATCGTTCAATACGCCTACGGACCTGGCCAAACTGAGTTGAAGAAGACAACCTGGAAAGCGCCAAACGGCGATCTGCATGTCGTCGTGCCACCCTACACTATCGTAGTCCTAAAACTCTCCCCTGCCAAACGCGCAAAATAGGGCGGCGCTGAATTAACGATGAAATTTACCGACGGCAGCTGGATGATGCGTAAGGGTGTGCAAGCGCACTACCCCGCCCACGTAAGCGAGACTGAAATTAGCGATAGAAACCTGAAGGTCCTGTTGCCTTGCCATGCCATTCGCACGCGCGGCGACACGCTCTCCGGGCCGAACCTCACAACAACCTTCTCGTCACCGATGCCCGACGTCATTAGGGTTCAAATCGTCCATTTTGAAGGTGCCCAAGACCCGGCTCCGTGCTTCGAACTTGAGGAGCAAAGTCGCAAGTTGGCGGCCGCCGAGACCGCTGATTCCGTCACCTTAACGACCGGAAAGCTTTCGATGAAAGCCCCTAAAGAAGCACCGTGGTCAGTTCAGTTCTTCGGTGACGGCAAGCCATTAACAAGCAGTCCACCCAAGGGAATGGCAACCGTGCAGGTTGACGGCGAAGGGCCTTATATTCACGGGCAAATGACGCTCGGAGTCGGCGAAAACGTTTACGGGCTCGGCGAGCGATTTACGGCCTTTGTTAAGAATGGTCAGGTCGTCGAAACTTGGAACGAAGACCCGGGTACCGGAACCGACCAAGCCTACAAGAGCATCCCCTTCTACATCACGAATAGAGGCTATGGAGTCTTTGTAAACCATCCTGGCCGAGTCTCGTTTGAGGTTGCCTCCGAGAAGGTTTCGTTAGTTCAGTTCTCCGTGCCAGGAGAACGTCTCGACTACTTTGTCATTTACGGCCCGACTCCAAAAGAGATCCTGGAGAAATACACCGCGCTGACAGGCAGGCCCGCCCTACCTCCTGCATGGACGTTTGGGCTCTGGCTCTCCACCTCATTCACAACAAGCTATGACGAGGCCACCGTCACCGATTTCATCAAGGGCATGGAGGACCGAGACCTGCCACTGCATGTATTTCACTTCGATTGCTTCTGGATGCGCCAGTTTCGGTGGTGCGACTTCGAATGGGATCCCGCCGTATTTCCCGATCCGAAAGCAATGCTCAAACGGCTTAAGGACCGCGGCCTCAAGATATGCGTTTGGATCAATCCCTACGTGGGGCAACAATCCGGCATGTTCGGCGAGGGAGTCAAGATCGGATATT
>JBBQMJ010000071.1:0-11194 GCA_038328815.1 Fimbriimonadales bacterium
AAGAAGGCTTGTTGGCGCGAGAAAGTTGGCTGCATGTGCGAAGAAGAAGTCATACGCAACGCCATGGAGAATAGGGCAATTCCCAAGGATATGGTTGCGGCAGCAAAATATATCCCCCAGAACAATAAGCTCACCTTTACCCAGAAGAAGGCGCGTTGCAAGCAATGCGTCATTTACAATGAGCATCAAAAGCACAAGTACCGCTTGTATTTAGCGGTGCTGAACATTGGCTATCTGGCCTTCGCAGTCATCTTCTGGATACCGCTTACCAGCCTTACCAACATGCTGGTGCATGATATGGAAAGCGCCTATAAAGGCCTGACCTATAAAGACGCTGGCCTTGAGAAGATGCTTAACGCGAGCACCATTCCGTTCACAGGCCTGTTGCAGGCGGCAATTCTCCTAATCGTATTCACTTACTGTCTTAAGACGCTTGAGTACCTCATCTTTAAGTTAAAGGTCTAATGAGGTCTCCTGGGTCTCTCGTCGCCATTGATGGCTCCTATGGTGAAGGTGGCGGAAGTATTGTGCGCACCGCTCTTGCCATGTCAGCGCTCACGCAGCAGTCGGTAAAGATTGCCTCCATCCGCGCGGGAACGCCATACCCGGGCCTCGATGTCGAGGATTTGGTGATCGCCAACGCTCTTGCCCAATCATGTCAAGCCGAGTGCACGGGGCTAGAGATAGGCTCTGAGACCCTCGTGTTTCACCCAACGTCCAGAGCTCGAAGTTTGACGGGTGTTTTGGAAGTGCCGACGACGACCCGGATGCCTAACTCGCTCATCGTGCTGTCAAGCCTATTGCCCGTGCTTGCAAGGTCAGGCGGGTATTCCACGATCTCCTGCCAGGGCGAGACGTATGGCACCAATGCACTCACGTTCGACTACTTTGCAAACGTTGGCCTTTACGCATGTCGGAAGATGGGAATTTATGCTTTTCCAACGTTGCAAACTGCTAGCTTCGGCCGCGAATCGGGTGGCGACGTGTCTTTCGACATTGAGCCGAGCGCGATCAACGGGGTCAACTGGAGCCAACGTGGGCGCCTTCTGTCGTGCCTGGCGACTGTCGTCACCGCCGAGTTGCCTAACATGGTCGGCCAAAGGGGAGTCGCGCACCTGGAACTTATGGGACGAGGTGCAAACGTTCCTATTGAGGCAGAGGCCATACGGGTCTCCTCTCAACGCCCTGGTGCATTCGTCACCGTATGGGCACAGTACGAGAATGGGGCCGCAGGGACGACTGCCATAGGGCAGAAGGGAGTACGAATGGAGTCACTTGCGCAGAATGCCTTTGACAACCTAATGACTTGGATGTCGGGCGATGCGAGCGTTGATCCCTATCTCGCAGATCTCTTTCTGATTCCAGCCGTGCTTGCCGTAGGTGAAACCACATTCAAGACCTCGAGATTGACTCAACGGTTTTTGACAAGTGTTTGGGTGGTCAAACAATTTGTACCAATTCATATCACAGTTCGCGGAAAGGAAGACTCTCCGGGAACTGTTTCGATTCGACGGGAATAGTTGTCTAGTTTTGCGGACTAAAAACCGGAAGGCCGAAATCGCCTTTGCCTTTCGTAAGTTCCTTGTAGTTGCTTCCGTCCTTGTCGATGACGCACACGGTTCTGGCGTGCGCACTGTCAATGGTGCCAAAGGTGATGTGCTTGCCATCTGGGCTCCAACTTAGATTCGTGATTTGCAGATTGGAGAGGTCCTTGCCTCCAGGATAGAGCTTGGCTACGTTTCGAGCGCCAGACGGTGCTGCAGGCATTGAAATAATGGCCTTAGTGGAGAATTCCCCGTCGCTCTTGTACTCGCCGACAACGCAGGCGAGGGTTGTACCATCCGGGGAGATAGCAATGTGGCTGAAACATGACGAGTCATCTGTGCTCGCGATGACTGGCCCCATGTCCATTTCAAACGTTGCTGCGTTGAATCCTAGAATGTAGTGCGCGAATGGTTTTTTGATGACTCCATTCGTTATGAATTGCGGGGGAATGTTGTTCTGATCTGGCCACTGGAAACCAAGAACCGAGTAGTAAAGCTTCCCAGAGTGGGGATCGACGTCCATGAATATCCTATCGCCAGCTGCAACGGTTCGGTGGTTCTTTGCCACTTCCATCGATTGAATGCTGAGACACTCGCCCGTGTCAGTGCGCCGAATGACGGCGACATATTGCTTTCCGCCAAAATAGCGTGCTTCCATTACCTTGAAGGCCGCGCCCTCGCCGAAGCCCCCCGATAGCTTGTCGCCACTCGATTCATCTCGCGTATCTACTGCTGCGTCGTTCTTGCCGGTCTTAGGGGGGACGAGCTGATTTGCCTTGCCATCCCCGGGATCTAGCTCCCAAGCCATGCCGCTAAAGACGATGATCGGATTGACCGCCAGTTCGGAAGCCTCGCCGGCTTGAAAAGATGGATCTGACTTCGTGATCTTGCCCAGCGTTCGTCGCTCAGTCAGTCCAGATGCAAGGTTCCACCGATAAATGTTAAAAGCGTTTTCTTCGCGGTCGCTGCTGAAATAGAGTCGGTTGCCATCGGGTCGCCAAGCGAGGTCTCGATCGTGCGTTCCGTCCTTGAAACCTGGGCTGGGAAGGATTGTGCCGTCCGTCTTAATAATCACGGCATGAGTGCCGGAGCCTCTCGTGTATTCAAGCGCCGCGATCCAATCCTTGCTTTGCACAGAACCCAAGTCCACATCCGTGCCCCGATTCCGCAGCCATGAATAGACAGCCAGTAGGAGGGCAAGGGTGAACAATGAAAGCAGGGTTCGAATGACCAGCTTCTTATTGATTAGGGGTTGCTTTGGTTCCATGGCGTTTCGAGCGTATTATCGCAGACTTGCGCCCGGCCTTAGGCGAAAGCCGTTCATAAAGTCACGGGCCGACATTGGCCGCTTATTTTCAGGCTGCACCTCGATTAGGTCTAAGCTGCCTCCGCTGAAAGCCACATGGCAGCCCTCTCCGCATTCAAGCAGGTCACCGGGATGTCCTGACGAATCCAGTCTGCGAGCCTTCAGTATTTTCAACACGCCTAGGTTAGTCTTGAGGAACGTGCCGGGAGATGGCGTGAACGCACGGAACCTGTTATATTCGGCCTTGGCGTCACTTTCCCACCTTAGCTCAGCTTCTGCCTTTTCCACTTTGGACGCCATCGTTGCTAGGGCACCATCCTGCGGGTTGGCCGAGTAGTCACCCGCGCAAATCCGGGGCATCCACGACTGTGCCATCTCCGCTGCGATTTCGGCAAGCCGGGCTTGAAGGTCGCCGTAGGTCTCGTCCATGCCAATATCCGTGCGCGAAACGGCGATCATCTCGCCCGTATCCATGCCTTTGTCCATTTGCATCAGGGTAATGCCTGTCTCATGATCGCCATTCAGAAGGCAGCGCTGAATCGGGGCTGCACCTCGATATCTAGGCAACAACGATCCGTGCAAATTGATTCCACCCCGCCTGGTGGCATCTAAGAGGGACTGCGAGAGAATCTGGCCGTAGCTTGCGACTAGCAGGGCGTCGGCTTCAAGTGCTCGGACAGTATCGACGAACTCTGGCGCTCGAGCCTTCTCGGGGGTTGCGACCGGAAGGCCGAGTTCAATGGCGACCTGTTTGATCTCCGAGGCCCTTAGCTGCATCTTTCTGCCCGAGGGTCGATCAGGCTGGGAAACAACAAGGACAACCTCGCTGGCAACCGCGCGTAGTGTCGGAACGGCGAAAGATCCAGTTCCAAAGAAGATTATTTTCAAGTCTTCGCTACTCGTTCTCTTCGAGGTGCTTTTCCGGGTTCGACCAATGCAAGGTCGTCACATCGACCTTGTCGATAAAGAGTATGCCGTCCAAGTGGTCGATCTCGTGCTGGACAACGCGAGACGGCATGCCTTCCAGCTCGTAAGTCATTTCGCGTCCACGTCGATCTAAGGCATCTACGATTACAAATTCTGGTCTCACGACCGAACCGTACAACCCTGGGATGCTTAGGCAGCCTTCTTCAAGAACGATCTCGCCTTCGGATTGCACGACAACTGGGTTGATAAGGGCCTGAGGCTTCATTCCTTCAGGCTGAATCACGATAACACGCTGCAGAACGCCAACTTGCGGTGCGGCAAGGCCAATACCGTTCGCGTTCTTCATGATGCGCATCATGCTATCGATGAGTAAGCCTGTCTTCTTTGAGAACTTGACTTCCGCCGCTTTCTGCCTCAGCACCTCCGCCGGAATCTTAACAACGGGCCTCTCATCGTTCTGGACGTATAAATATTTAAAGTCGTCCGGAACCACGATTTCCATAGCCGTCAATTATGGCCCATGGCAACACCCATAGGCTCGCTTGGCTTGCCGGATATCCTCACTTAGCCGGACGCGGTCGAGAACCATCCCGCGACTACACGCCGGACACGAAGGCGTTGTCCTAAGCCGGAAATCGGGTTTCGTGGTAGTGGAAATGTGCCTCGAAGAGCCCGAGCCAATCGGAGGCGCTGAGGGTGCCGAAAATGAAGTTCTTGCTCATCGGAGCATCGGGCGCGGGTACCTTCTCGAAACAGTCTGTAAGGTTTTTTCTAACTTCTCCCGAATTCTTTTCGGCAACCGAAAACGATACGCCTGCCTCAGGGGTCATGGCTTTTAAAGTTGCCGCCTTCTTGGCTCCGGCCATATCGGACATTACCTTCCGGAAAATAAACGTCTGCTTCAGCTTCTTGCCTTTAAGTGTTTCAGGTGGCTGTTTTTTGAAAATCTCGACATCGTATTTCTCGGCAAGGGCCATGTGCATCACAATCTCGGCTGGAGAGAATTCGCCGGGCGTTGGACGTTCGGTCTGCTTCGGAGTGGGCAATGACCTAACCCGCTCTACTAACGCTTTTCGCCGGTCCTCAAGTTTTTCGAGTCTGATAGCGATATCGGGATGCATGTGCGTGATTATATCGTTACGCGGCCACAGCTCTAACATAATCGAAACATGGCTTCTCCCGCGATCTCTATCGTTTCCGCCATGATCACTCCTGCGTTGCTCATTCTTGGGACGGGTTCGCTCATCGCAACAGGATTGGCTAGACTTGGTCGCGCGGTTGATCGTGCGCGCGATATCATCAAGCGGGGCATGGAGAGCCCGAACTTCGGCATATCTCCCGAAGAAACGATCCGTTGGCTGATTCGCTATGAGCGGCGTGCGCTCTTGTCGGAAAGATCGATTGGCCTATTCTTCGCAGCGGTGGCCTGCTTTGTGGCCGACAGCTTGGCGATCGCATTTGATCTCTATTTGAAGTCCGACGTGCCCTCGCTGGTTGTTGGGCTTGCATCGCTCGGCGCCGTTTTCATGTTTGTTGGCGCCGGTTTCATGATGGTTGAAGCCCACATGGGTGGGCAACAACTCCATGAGGAAATTTCTGCGGCTACAAAACGTATCAGATCACAGATCTAGAATCGCTAGTGGACTTCGAAGGAATTGACTACTTGTTCGGCAGTTTTTTCCATTGAAGCAGCGTCTTTGCTCATGCACGTGAATGTCAACGTAGTCACCTGCTTGCCCCGCGAAATGGCGTATCCGATGGAAGTGAGGGCTGAGCCGTTAGGCGCCTTCATTTTCAATGTCGATTCGTACTGGAGGGCGTCGCCGCTTGGCAGCTTTACATTTTTGAACGCCACCGGGGAGGCAACTATTGGTTCAAGCTCTTTCGAGTCGGCATCTTTCACTTCATCTAAGGTCAATTCCCGTGGCTGATCCACTTGTACCACGTTAAAGTTTCTCGCGAATCCATTTTCGCCTGGCCCAAATACGAACAACTTGATCATGCCGGACGCGGCGGCTTGCCGAACGGCGGTGACCATCTTTGAACCAACGGGATCATTAGCGAGCCCGGCGAGGATCTTTTCGAGATCCTTTGAGGTGAGGTCGATAGCTTTCCAATCGGGCGGGGCGGAAAGTGAGAAATTCGAAGCGCTTACCCGCGATTTGCCGGATCCGACCGGCATGGACTTGCTCTGGCTTATCATTTTGCCATCCGTAGATTGTGTCGATGTTTCGCTTGTCTTGGCAGATTCAGCACTCTTGCCAGCAACCGGCGAATCAGCGGGCTCCTTGCTGCATCCGACAACCACGAGTCCAACGACGATAGAGGCGATCCAAGCGCGTGTCATGGCGCTCATGTTAGCGCAATTTAATGAGTTTGAGGTTATCTCGCGCCTTTAATTAATTCGCCAATCACTGTTGTCCCGCCGTTGATGATGAACTGGACCCCAATTACCGCGGTCAGCAACCCCATGATCTTGGCCATGACCTCTTGCCCGGAAGCCCCAATCTTTGATACGATCCGTGGCGCCGCGAGCAAGATGACGAGTGTCAGGAGCACGTTCACTAATATCGCGGCGCCCAGGGCTACGGAATACAATTGGCCCCTTGCCTGGCCAGCAAGAACCATAACAGTTGAGATAGATCCTGCCCCTGCGATCAGCGGGATGCCGATGGGAACTACGCTGGGATCAGCGTTTTCTGACATTGCCTCATCGCTGTGCTCTGGGATGCCTTGCAAGACCCTGAGAGATGAGATCGTGAACAACAGTCCTCCAACGATTTGGAACGCCGGGACCGTGATGCCGAAGAAGGAGAATATCGCACCGCCGGCACTTGCAAAGAGCGCGAGGGCGATAAGCGCGGTCAACGAGGCTCGCCAAGCGGTTCGCCTTCGGGCCTCGATCCGGTTACGCGTGAGCTGCACGAAGATAGGGGCAGCGGAGATTGGGTTCACCATCGCAAACAGCGAGGAAAACGCGAGCACGCCAAATTGGGCAGGAGCTTCAGCGATCATATCGCCACCTTTAGTTCGGGCCGAATGGGCACTGAAGTTTGGGTTTTCGGCGACGAAAGCACGATCGTGGTCTTGATGCGTTGCACGTCCGCGATTTCCATAAGTTCGTTCAGCACGAAGCGCTCGTAGTCGGCTGGGCTGGCCGCAACGACCTTCAAAAGATAATCCTCATCGCCCGCGATGTGGTGGACTTCCAAGACTTCAGGAAGGTGCGACATAGCGGCTAGGAACTCCCGGGCAACAGCGCTGCCGTGGGTTTTCATATTCACTGACACAAAGGCGGTGACAGGCAAGCCAACGCGCTCGCGGTCCACGATAGCGACGTAGCCGCGGATAAATCCCGAGGCTTCTAGCTTTCCTACTCGGGCAAGCGTGGGACCGGGGGTGAGGCCCACTCGAGTGGCTAGCTCCGTATTAGTAATTCGCCCATCCTGCTGGAGGATGTTCAGAATCTGCTGATCTGTTGCGTCGATAGCCATATACAATATTATATGCTGCAATATGATGATTCATCAGCATAAAAAAGTGTGATAGTTATATATCGCAATAGATCGACAGTGTTCATGTCCGTTCGCCTAACGAAATGAGGCGTTTTAGGTCTTTTGGCCCGTCGAGGCACGCACTAATAGTGCGTGCTGTCGCTTGATCCATGAGATGGAGCGGCAGATGTGGTTGATCGAGGCCTTCCTCCTCTTCGAATTTCTACTTTGGGCCATCAACTGGCTGGTGGAGAAACCTTGGCGAAACAAGAACTATTGGTAGGCAGATCGGTACTGGACAACTACTAGCGATGGCAATTAAGGGGAACCATGGAGATTCTTCAATTCCTAGGCGAAGTCGCATTCGAGATCTTGGGCGAATATTTAATCGCCGGGATTTGGTGGGTGATCGTTCAATTATTCCGGGGACTTTTCTGGATGGTCAGCCAGCCCGTCAGAGTCCTGGTTGTACTTATCTCAGCGTTGGGGAGAGGCGCCAAATGCCGCCGTGGCTTAGCAAACATTCCTGATGGAGATCTTCTTCGTTGTAGTCGTGAACGTGTTCCTAGTGCTCGAGGCCATAGCTTGGGTCATGTACCTTGGGTGGCAGCTTACGCGGTTCATTTATTGGATCAGAAAGGTTCGACTATAATGTGCTCTCGTCGAGCATCAAGCGGCCCAAAATTTGACCCAATGTGCATTGCTCTCAAAATTGTCCTTGCTCCACTGTTCCTATGCTTTGTTTTGTCGGGCTGTGGAGGTGGCGTGGGTAGCAATAATGCGACCGGCATGGTCAATACCTCGGTTGCCGTCGACTGGCCTTTGCGGACTCGTGTTGTAAGCGGACCTTCTTCAGCTCTATCGGTTAGCTTCATCTTTCACGATCCGGCAGGGCGTCAGGCTGACTTGCCATTCGTCGCAGATCGCTCTGACGTTCTCGCGGAGCACAATGAGAACTACGTTCCAACATCTAAGATCCACGCCGGGCTGTGGGTCCTTTCCGGGATTTTCTATGCAGGCATATCGGAGACCGGCACGGCAGTAGCGACCTTCAGCGCCAATGTGTCCGTTCAATCGGATGGAACAGTGACAAAGCCAAATGGCACTGCCTTAGGCGCCATTCAGTTCAATGGAATCATAAAGTCAGTTGCCATAGCTGCTGGGCAATCGGTTACCGTTGGAAACCACGTTCAGGTTGCTGCGAGTGCGCTGGATAGTGTCGGCACTCCTGTGCCAATTACGCCCGGCTCTTTCAATTTTGCCGTCGTACCGGGAGGATCAACCGTGTCGGTCACTCCTGATGGCATTACTCTAGGCTTGTCCCCTGGCAACGCGACCCTGACCGCGACGGTTGATGGACTTACCAGCGCTGAAGCAACTGTGACGGTCCCCGTTCCCGTAATCGTGGATTTCCTTAATCCGGGATTCGAGACGCCTATTCTGGCCGCACACACCTGGGAGGAGCCGCCCGACGCCTCCGTCATTTGGGAAGGGCCTGTTGCCGGTGGGTTTGGCATAGCTAACGGCTCTGGCTCCTGGGGCAGTGTGTCGCATTCGGGCAATCAATATGGATTCCTTCAGCGTGCTGACACGGCCGGCGTCCACCAGGGCAGTTGCCAGCAGACTATCACGGGAATGTCGGTTGGGCAGAAGTATCAAGTGTCATTTTGGATGGCTCGTCGGAACGGCAATGTTGGCGGAAATTCGCCAGCTCCCGTATCGCTTATGGCGAACGGAGCAACTGTCTTCTCGGCGACCGCTCCCCCAAACGACACTTCTTGGCATGCGTTCAACAGCAGCGTCTTCACCGCGACATCGTCCTCTTACACGTTCAAATTCCAGACAAGCCCACCGGTCCCCGGAGTCGATACGTCATCGCTCCTGGACGATATACATCTTTCCTTAGTGCCGTAAATGGCCTTAGCATTCCGTTAGCACTACTCCGTGGATGCCCGATCCATGCGTTCCGGAGCTGACACTCCAAGCAGGTCTAGGGTTGCTTTCAATCCAATCCTTGTTGCCTCACAAAGCTGGACGCGAGCCTGGCTAAGTTCGGGCTCTTCCGGTTGAATGACGCGGCAGGCATCGTAAAAGTGATGGTACGTCCTGGCCAGCTCCACCGCAAATGTAGTTAGTCGGTGGACGCCATAGTCCTCTGCGCAGCGCGCCGTTTCGTAAGGAAGATCGACTATCTTCTTGATCAGGCTCATCTCGCAGGGATCTTCCAATTTTGGATTTTGGATTTTGCCTTCTAGATTGACTACGAAGCCAGCTTCCGCAGCCTTCTTGAGTACGGAGCAGATACGTGCGTGGGCGTATTGGACGTAGAAGACGGGATTTTCATCGCTCTGCTTGGTGGCGAGGTCGATGTCGAAGTCCATATGCGTATCGTGGGAGCGCATGAGATAGAAGAAGCGGGTGACGTCGACTCCCATCCGAATTTGCTCTTCCTTCGATGAATTCGGTGCAACGTTGGCGCCCAGTTCCTCAATGAGGTCGCGCAATGCATAGATGTTCCCATCCCGTTTACGCATTGGGGCTGGCTTGCCTTCCTTCATAAAGCGCACGATTTGGAAAATGATGATCTCGAAACGTTCAAGCGGATAGCCAAGCGCCTGACAGACGGCTTTCATGCGGCCAATGTAGCCGTGGTGATCTGGGCCGAGGATGATGAACGCCTTGTCGTAGGCTCTCTCCCCCAGCTTGCTTTCCATGTAGGCAAGGTCGCCAGCAATGTACGCAGGACGTCCATTCGTGCGCACCAGGACCCTATCTTTATCGTCGCCGAAGCGAGACGATCGGAGCCAGGTAGGACCGCGTTCTTGCGGATGTTCGCCAGGCTGAAGCTCGCGGTCCTGGATGATGTTTTGGAAGGGCTTTTCATCTGCTGTGCCAAGGTCGCGAAGCTTTTGGAGGGTGCGCGTGACCAGTCCCGACTCGTGCATGGACTGCTCGCTAAACCATTGATTGAATTCGACACCGAAGGTGGCAAGGTCCTTACGTTGTTGGGCAAGCATTAGGTCTTGCGATACTTGCTGGAACCAGCTTGTGGGTTCATCAGCCTTGTCCTTACCGTGGATTCGAGTGACATCCTCAGCCACTGCCTCCACGTAATCGCCTCGGTAACCCTTCTCCGGCATTTCTGATTCACGTCCCTGCGCTTGAAGATAGTAGTGTTTGACCGATTCGGCGAAGAGCCGCATCTGCTCTGAATTGACACCATCGTTGATGTAGTACTCGCTGTCGACGTGGTGACCTGTAGCGGCAAAGACACGGCACAGGGCATCACCGAAAGCGGCTCCTCGAGCAGAGCCCACAGTTATTGGACCGTTCGGATTGACCGAGACGAACTCAACGTTCAACTTCTTTGGATGAGCTGTTTTGGTCTTGGCAAGGTCGTCGCCAAGTTCGATCACTTTCGAGACATAGCTTGCAACAAGCGAAGTCGTTAACGTTAAATTTAGAAACCCGGGTCCAGCGACCTCCACTTTCTCAAAGTCGGGATGCTTTGAAAGCTCTGCGGCCAGCTTCTCTCCAATGGCGCGCGGATTTAATCCAGCCGGCTTGGACGCCATGAGCGCGAAGTTGCAGGCATAGTCGCCATGTTCGGCGCTCTTCGCGTCCGTGATCTCGATCGGTACGTTCAGCCGTGGTAATTCGCCAGATTGGGTAAGAGCCTGGACGGCGGAGGCAACGATATCGATTACGTGGGAGCGCAGCAAGAACTGTTTTTACCTGTTCAAAGGAGGCTCAGGATTTGGCCCGCTACCTGCACATTCTTCCACTTGGAACAAAAACCCAGCAATTTGCCTCCAATAACCTGTCTTTCTCCGATGCCCGGTGCAGTAAGGTTGACAACTGTGGTTGGTTATCCGGCTTTTGGAGGGAGAAAAGACCGCTAAGAAGACCCTTTTGAGGCGATT
>JBBQMJ010000072.1:0-11174 GCA_038328815.1 Fimbriimonadales bacterium
CCTGGTCAATACGTTCGGTCCCGGAAAGCGCAAGGTCTGGCCTGGCCACGAAATCATCGAGATGGCTCTCGCAAAGCTCTATCGCGTCACCGGAAATGCGGAATATCTGAACTTGGCCAAATTCTTCCTTGATTCCCGCGGCGGCGGAGAAGCATATTGGCAAGCCCAAGCACCCGTGGTTGAGCAAACCGAAGCCGTAGGTCACGCTGTTCGCGCCTCCTATCTCTATTCGGGGATGGCAGATGCTGCCGCTCTCACCGGCGACACAACCTATCTGGCCGCGATCGACAAGATTTGGAGCAACGTCGTAGGCGACAAACTCTACGTGACCGGCGGCATTGGCGGGACCGGCAACGGCGAGGCATTCTTAGGCAACTACGATTTGCCAAACATGAGCGCCTACAACGAGACGTGCGCTGCTGTCGGCAACGATTTCTGGAACTACCGACTGTTCCTGCTACACGGCGATGCCAAGTACGTTGACGTCTTCGAGCGCACCCTTTACAACGGCCTTCTCTCCGGCGTAAGCCTGGATGGCAAGACGTTCTTTTACGACAACCCTGGAGAAAGCCGCGGACAACACCAACGCAGCCCATGGTTTGGTGTGGCCTGTTGTCCAGGCAACATCACCCGGTTCATGCCATCCGTGCCGGGCTATTTCTATGCGGTGCAGGGAGACAACCTTTACGTCAATCTCTTCGCCTCCGGAACCGCTTCAGTCGATCTGGATAAGGGTCGAAAAGTCGAAATCGTCCAAAACACGCTGTATCCCTGGAATGGCGATGTGAAGCTTCAAGTCAATCCTGCCAAGACCGGCACCTTTACCCTCCGCGTGCGGGTGCCAGGATGGGCACGAAACGAGCCGGTACCAAGCGATCTTTATAAGTACGAAGATAACGCCGCCCCAGCCCCAACCCTCGCAGTGAATGGCAAATCAACGCCAATTACATTAGACAAGGGGTACGCGATAATAAGCCGTACTTGGAAGAAAGGCGATACCGTTCAGCTTGAACTTCCAATGCCCGTTCGACGGGTGGTCGCGAACGACAACGTTGCGCAGGATAAGGGGCGAGTAGCTGTGCAGAGGGGGCCAATGGTCTACTGCGCCGAGTGGCCGGACAATAAGAATGGCAAGGTGCGCAACCTGCTGGTGCCTCCGTCCTCGGAACTGTCCGCCGAATTCAAGCCGGACCTTCTCCGTGGCGTCACGGTCATTAAAGGAACCGGCTTTACGCTTTCGGAGCAAGAGGACGGGTCCTTACAGAAGAAGGAGCAGCCGGTGACCCTGATCCCCTACTACTCATGGGCAAACCGGGGCCGCGGCGAGATGTTGGTCTGGTTGCCACAGCAGGCCGAAGCCGCCGTACCATCTCGTTTCCCCACGTTAACATCTAGCGCAACGGTCACGGCGTCTAAAGGCAGCAACCCCCGTGCCATCAACGACATCCACGACCCAAAAAGCTCCGTAGATCAAGATGAGTTCTTTCATTGGTGGCCAAGGAAGGGAACGGAAGAATGGGTGGAATACAAGTGGGATAAGGACGTTACCGTTTCCCAAGCGGACATTTATTGGTTTGACGATACTGGCGTCGGCGAATGTCGAGTGCCCCAAAATTGGAAGCTGCTTTACAAAGATGGCGAGACCTGGAAGCCCGTGGAAACGACGGACCGCTACGGCGTCGAACTCAACAAGTACAACATCCTGAAGTTCAAAGTCGTGACCACACGCCAATTGCGCCTAGAAGTCACATTGCAGAAGGATTGGGCGGGCGGCATACAGCAGTGGAGAGTTAAGTGAGGCGTGGGGCCCTGTGCCTTAGCGCCTGCATGTTAGCCTCCAACGGATTCAGCCAAGGAGTAATCTCGATCGACGCGGCAGGTGCCGGACCAAAGATTTCACCTGGGATGTACGGCGTCTTCTTAGAGGAGATTAGCCACGCTGGCGAAGGCGGCCTGTACGCAGAATTGCTCCAAAACCGAGGCTTTGAAGATGCAAACTTGCCCCCTGCATGCAGCCTCGTAAGCGGGCAGATTGTGCCTCCGCATAACCCAAGTTTTTGGACCGATCAGGTGAAGGATTGGACGATGCCTTGGGAGGTAACAAGCAAATATCCTGGCTGGAAATTGAATGCACCAGCTGACGCAGCTTCCTTGGCCGTGGTCTCTAACCGGCCCCTCAACCAGAACAAGCCGCACGCTCTGCTGGTTGATATTGCGAATGCTTCGGCCGCTCATTACGTGACGGTCGAGAATGAAGGCTTTTGGGGAGTCGGCGTTCAACAGGGAGAAGGATACGACCTACGCCTTTGGGCGCAAAGGGACGGCGAGTTCTCCGGGCACATAAGGGCATCAATCGTTTCGGAAAACGGCCGAACCCTGGCCACCCAATTACTTGATCCTGTGTCGGAAGGTAAGTACGGACTATTGACCGCTCGACTCAAGGCCACGGCAACTGACCCCAAAGCCCATTTCTCGCTCCAGTTCCAGGCCAAGGCCAAGGGCAAGGTCTGGTTGGCATACGTTTCCCTCTTTCCCGAAAAAACATTCAAGGATCGGAAGAACGGCCTTCGACCCGATCTGGCCAAGATGATCAGTGACCTAAAGCCTGGTTTTGTCCGCTTTCCCGGTGGATGCTACGTCGAAGGCATAACGGTCGAAGACAGGCCGCAGTGGCAATTAACACTCGGACCTTTGGAGCAACGTACGCCCACATACAGCCCCTGGGGTTACTGGAACACCAACGGGTTCGGCTATCACGAGTGGCTGCAGTTCTGCGAGGACATACATGCCGAGCCGCTATACGTTTTCAACGTCGGCGTATCGTGCGCCTTTCGCAGCTCCACCTATTTGCCCGACGATCAGCTTCCGACCCTAATCCAAAACACCCTTGACGCCATCGAATATGCCAACGGCCCTGTGACCTCCAAGTGGGGTGCAGTAAGAGCAAAGAACGGGCACCCCAGACCCTTTGACCTGAAGTATGTGGAAATAGGCAACGAGCAACAGGGTGCCAGATATGGCAAGCGGGTGGCCATGTTCGACAAGGCACTTAAAGCCAAGTATCCAAAGATCAACGTCATTCTAAGCTCGTGGATCGCCGGCATCGACCACGCCGCCATCAATGCAGCAGGGAATATCGACATCGTCGATGAACATGCCTACACACCCCTCAACTGGTCTATCTGGAACTTCGACTCATTCGCCAAATATCCGCGCGATGTGCCGTGGCAACTCTACATCGGTGAGTTCGCCTGCAACGGTGGGGTAGGTGAGGGAAACATGGCCGCGACGCTCAACGACGCCGCATACATGATGAGCATGGAGAAGAACTCAGACCTCGTCAAGATGGGCAGCTACGCTCCCTTGCTTCAGAACGCTCACACGTCGAATTGGGGCGTGAATATGATCCATTTCGATTCGGGAAGCGCTTACGGCCGCGCTACTTATTACGCATGTAAGATGTTCGCCGACAATCTGCCCAGCAAGAACCTCACCACCAAGACGCGCATTGAGTACCCAGAGGCAAAGCCCATTGGTGGACAAATTGGCCTGGGCACGTTCGCGACTCTCGCCGAATTCAAGGACCTGGCCGTCCAGCAAAACGGCCAACCCTTGGAAATGCCCGCCTATTCAACTTGGAGCCACGAAACTGGAAAATGGGCCGTTGAAGATGGCGCCTTCGGTCAACGCGAGAAGATGGACGACGACGAGTGCTTCTCCTTCTCGGGTGGCAACTACCATGACATAGACCTTTCAGTTAAGGCTCGCAAGATCAAAGGAGCGGAAGGGTTCTTCGTGTCCGTTGGCGACGTCGACGGCATGCGCGTTCAAGTCAATTTTGGCGGCTGGGGCAACAGGCTGTTTGCAGTTCAAGTGAATTCGGGTTCGCCTGTAGCGGAAACGCGTGGGCACATCGAAGATGGCCGATGGTACGACGTAAGAATCCAAACCCACGGCCGCACGCTCGATGCATTTCTCGATGGCAAGCCGGTACTTCATTGCGCGCTCCCAAACTCGAACTCACTTCTAGCTATCGCCGGTCGAGACGAAGTCTCTCACGAAATTGTCGTGAAAGTCGTGAACAACGGCCCCGAGCCCAAGGAAGTCAGCTTAAACATATCCGGCGCACATCTTGAGCCGTCAGGGAAGGAAATAGTCCTCAGCTCTCCCGATCCAAACGCTGAAAACACATTCGATCAGCCTAAGAAGATCACCCCCCATGCTTCGACTTTGAATGGGGTCTCCGATTCCTTTAAGCACACTTTCGCCCCATATTCGCTAACCATTCTTCGACTCAAAGAACATAAATCATGATGTCCATTACCATTCTTCTCACCGCTTCCCTCTTGGTTAAGGCTGTCACGGGCGCCTTTCAACCCGTAGCAACACCGTTTGAACTTCGCGACATCAAACTCCTCGCAAGCCCCTGGGAAACAGCCCGAGAAGCGGACGCCAAATACCTTCTAACCGTTGAACCGGACCGCCTGCTCCACAGCTTCCGCGAGCATGCAGGGCTCAAGGCAAAAGGCGCCATCTACGAAGGGTGGGAAAACTCCGGACTAGCTGGGCATTCTCTGGGCCACTACCTAACCGCATGCGCGCAGCAGTACGCCACATCTGGGGACGTCCGCTACAAGCAGAAGGTGGACTACATTGTTCAGGAATTGGCAGAGTGCCAGGAGCACCGAAAGGACGGCTACGTTGGCGCGATCCCAGACGGCGACAAGCTATGGTCAGAAATCAAGAAAGGTCAAATCCGCAGTGCTGGCTTCGATCTCAACGGCTTCTGGTCTCCGTGGTACACCTGCCATAAGGTTTTTGCCGGGCTGATCGATGCCTATAAGCTGACTAAGAACAAAGAGGCTCTGGTTGTGGCGGAGAAGTTCGGGGATTGGGCGATTGGCGTCACCAAGGATCTCACGGATGATCAGTGGCAGAAAATGCTGGGCTGCGAGTACGGCGGGATGAACGATTCGTTGGCCGAACTCTACGCAATAACGGGCGAGCAGAAGTATCTTGATCTATCGCGAAAGTTCTACGACAACGCCGTTCTCAAGCCCCTAGCTGAGGGCCGAGACGAACTTGCAAACCGGCACTCCAATACCCAGATTCCAAAGTTGATAGGTCTAGCCAGGCTCTATGAACTCACCGGAGACACCGGCGACCGCAAATCTGCCGAGTTCTTCTGGGACCGAGTTGTCAACCATCGCACCTACGCGATTGGCGGCAATAGCGACCATGAGTATTTGGGGGCGGCTGACCACCTGAGCGATCAGCTCTCAACCAATACGTGCGAAACATGCAACACGTATAACATGCTCAAGCTCACGCGACACCTGTTTTCTTGGGACCCGAAGCCGGAGTACGCAGATTTCATGGAGCGAGCGCACCTAAACGACATCCTTGCCTCACAGAATCCGGCAACGGGGATGATGTGCTACTTCGTGCCTCTGGTTAGCGGCGCTCACCGAAACTACAGTACGCCGTTCGATGATTGGACCTGCTGCCATGGGACAGGTATGGAAAACCATACGAAGCACGCGGACAGCGCCTATTTTCACACTGGAGGCGCGCGCCTATACATCACCCAATACATGCCGACGGAGCTCAACTGGCACGACGCCGGCCTCAAGATCGTCCAAACGACCAACTTCCCGGCTGACGGCAAGGTCGCCTTGACCATCACGAGCGGAAAGACGCATACCTTTGAGCTTATGGTTCGGCACCCCGGTTGGGCTGGAGCATTCGACATCAAGGTAAATGGCGAGGTCGTCACAAGGTCGGAAAAGCCATCAAGCTTCACCGCCATCCAACGAACTTGGAAAAAGGGCGACAAAGTTGAATTCGACCTCCCGTTGACCTTGCACACCGAAGCCATGCCGGACAACGCCAACCGTGTCGCCGTCCTCTATGGGCCAACGGTCCTTGCCGCCGACTTAGGGGATGCCAACGGTCCCGACCCCAGAATCCCGGTTCTAGTTACAAACGACCGACCGGTTGGTGAATGGGCAAGCCCGGTCGAGGGACAATCGCTCACGTTCAAGGTCCAAGCGGCCGGGCGTCCCGAATCCCTCACACTGAGACCCTTCTATCAGATCAGCAACAACCGCTATGCCGTCTACTTTGACAAATTCACAGAGGCGCAGTGGGAGGAAGACGAGGCGGCATACAGGGCAGAGGAGGCGCGGATTAAGGATCTGATAGCCCGCACAGTCGATTACATGCGCGTTGGCGAAATGCAGCCTGAACGGGATCACAGCCTCAAGGAGAGTCGCACAGACGTTCGCGATGCCAACGGCAGGGGCTTCCGAATGCCACTACCAAATGGTTGGATGGAATTCCAGCTCAAGGTCAAGCCCGACGTTCCTATCGACCTCGTCCTCACGTACTGGCAAAACCAGCGCTCATTCCGCGATTTCACGATTACGGTGGACGGGCAGAAGATCGCTTCAGAGTCTAAGCTCGATGCCCACAACAACGTGTTTCACGATACGACCTACTCTTTACCAGGCGATTTGACCAAGGGCAAATCCGTTGTCACGATACGCATCGAGGCAAGCGCATCTAAAGTCGGTCCGGCAGTGGCAGGCGCACGTACGGTCACTCAGTCGCACCCATGATACGAGACGATGCGTAGGCATTGCGCATGGTTGAATTAAATATGCCAATATTGGATCGTTTAGACTTGAAGGACAGTGGGCAAAAAGGAAGCCCACTCCCTACTCTGGCCCTGTGGGGCGCCAAGACTCAAAGGTGAATCGTCATGAAGATATTCAATAAGCTCAACGCCCTCTGGCTCGTGCCAGCTATTCTCGTGGTCGCAGGATGCGGCTCAGGTGGTGGTTCTGCCACGCCCGACGACAAAGGTAAACCCGCAGCTGCCGCAAAGGACACGGGTAAGAAGTTGGTCGTCGGCTTCTCCCAGATCGGTGCTGAAAGCGGATGGCGCACAGCCAACACCGAATCGATAAAATCCGAAGCTGCTACTCGTGGCGTTGACCTGAAATTCCAGGACGCGCAACAAAAGCAGGAGAACCAGATCAAAGCCATTCGGTCCTTTATTGATCAAAAGGTTGATGTCATCGCATTTTCTCCTGTGGTGGAAACCGGATGGGAGCCTGTGCTTCGAGAGGCAAAAGCGGCCAATATCCCTGTCTTTGTATCTGACCGCCGACCAGATGTACCGGAGGAGCTGTACGTGACCTTCATCGGCTCTGACTTCGTGGAGGAAGGGCGCCGGGCAGCCGAATGGCTGGCTAAGAAAACGAACGGAAAGGCCGTTATTGCTGAGCTTACGGGCACTCCAGGCAGCGCCCCCGCTAACGACCGGAAAAAGGGCTTTACCGAAGTCGTGGCGAAAAATCCGGGCATGAAAATAGTGTTTTCCCAAACCGGTGAGTTCACAAGAGCGAAGGGTAAAGAGGTTGCCGAAGCCCTCCTGAAGTCCCCCGACGGCAAGAACATCACGGCCCTGTTTGCCCATAACGACGACATGGCGCTGGGAGCCATCCAAGCGATTGAGGAAGCAGGCAAGAAGCCCGGCAAGGACATCATCATCGTCTCCATCGACGGCGTCAAGGACGGCTTCAAAGCTATGATCGACGGAAAACTCAACTGTTCAGTCGAGTGCAATCCGCTCCTCGGACCTCCCCTCTTCGATGCGATCGAGAAGTTCCGCAAAGGTGAGACTCTGCCTAAGCGCACGGTCATGGTGGACGGCATTTTCGACGAAACCACCGCTGCCAAGGAACTGCCAAACCGCAAGTATTAATCGGAGGATGACGTCAGAAGAACTGCTTTCCCTTCAAAAAATAGTTAAACGCTTCCCAGGCATGGTGGCGCTAGACAGCGTGGATTTCTCCCTGAAAGCGGGGGAAATCCACGCATTGATGGGAGAAAACGGAGCGGGTAAAAGCACTCTCATCAAGGTGTTGACCGGTGTTCTCCCGTGCGACGGGGGCAACATGTTTCTGGAGGGCCATGAGATCAAGCCCATGTCCACCTTCGAAGCCTCGAACTTGGGCATCCGCACTGTCTACCAAGAGGTCAATCTCGCTCCGAACCTTTCAGTAGCCGAAAACATCTGCCTCGGTCAATTCAAATCGCACGGCATTGGGCTTGGATGGAAACAGATGGTTCTCCAGGCACAGGAAGCAATCGAGAAACTGTCCCTTCGCATAGACGTAAGGCAGCCGCTTTCAGATTTCTCAGTGGCTATCCAGCAGATGGTCGCGATTGCACGGGCAGTCTCCGTGACTCCAAAGGTCCTCGTCCTCGACGAGCCCACTTCAAGCCTGGATACCGCCGGAGTCGAGCAGGTATTCAATGTGATGCGCCACCTAAGGGATCAGGGGCTTGGCATCATATTCGTCTCACACTTCATTGATCAGGTTTTTGCCGTTTCCGATCGGATCACGGTTTTGCGTAACGGCAAATTAGTCGCGGTTGAAACGGCCGCAGCAATGGGACCTAAGGGCCTCGTGCAACACATGATTGGCCGTTCGGAAGCGGAAACTCAGAGGAACCCAGATGCAGCCCGGGAACCGTTGGCAAAGGGAGCGCCGTTGTTGGAGGCCATTTCGCTCGGGAAACGCGCGAGCGTGAACGGGGTGGATATCTGGGTTGGCAAAGGCGAAGTGATTGGATTGGCAGGGCTCTTAGGCTCTGGCCGAACGGAATCCCTGCGACTTTTGTTTGGCGTCGATAGTCGTGACAAAGGCAAGCTGCAAGTCGATGGCAAGCCAGTCAGGCGTTGGAGCTGTCGGCGTGCCATTAGGCTTGGGGTTGGCCTGTGCACGGAGGATCGGAAGGTTTCCGGAATTATCCCAGAGCTCAGTGTCCGCGAGAACATCATGCTTGCACTGCAGGCCCGGCGCAGCATTTTTGCCCCGCTTTCTCTTCGAAAGCAGCGCGAAACTGCAAACCGTATGGTGGAACTGCTGCGCATTGCAACCACTGATATCGACAAGCCTATCCAGTTCCTAAGCGGCGGCAATCAGCAGAAGTGCCTTCTTGCCCGTTGGCTCGTTACGGAGCCAAAACTGTTGCTCCTGGATGAACCCACCCGAGGCATCGATGTCGGCGCCAAACAGGAGATTCTCGAACTCATTGATAGCTTGCGAGAAGCCGGCATGGCGCTCATCATCGCCGACTCTGAGCTTTCCGAACTCCTCAGAGTTTCCACCACAACCGTCGTGTTGCGCGACCGCCATATGGTGGCCAAATTGGAGGCCGCCGAGGCAACCGAAGAAAAGGTGATGTCTTTGATGGCCGAGGGCTCGGCTTGAAGCTGCCCAAGAACCTCATAGCGCCACTTTGCATGCTTGGCGCGATTCTGCTGTTCGACCTTTTCTTCACGCCTGGCTTCTTTCACGTTGCATGGACGAATGGACATCTGCAAGGCAGCCTTGTCGACATCCTGAATAGGGCGGCGCCGGTTCAGATTCTCGCGGTCGGGATGACCCTCGTCATCGCCACTGGTGGCGTGGACCTAAGCGTAGGCGCCATCATGGCCATTTCGGGAACCGTGGCCGCCTCTTTCCTAGCCGCGGCGGCAAAGGATCCTAGCAAGAACTCTATTGGTCAAAGCATTCCTAAAGTCGTACTCGCGTCCCTCTTGTGCTCGCTGGGGTGCGGAGTTTGCAATGGATTCCTGGTCAGTTTCGTTGAGCTACAGCCGATTGTGGCCACGCTGCTCCTGATGGTAGCGGGGCGCGGTGTCGCCCAACTCATCTCCGATGGGCAGATCATTACCTTTGGGAGCGATGCCTATGGGCACATAGCCAGTGGATCGCTGTTCGTGTTTCCAAATCCAGTTTGGCTAGCCATGGGCTTTGGCCTCGCCGTTGCGATGCTGGTTAGATCCACGTCCTTGGGTCTATTTTTGGAGGCAGTCGGTGGCAACGCCTTGGCCAGTCGGCTTTCCGGGATCGATGCGCGATGGGTGAAACTCGCGGCCTACGCGCTCTGCGGACTTGGCGCTGGTGTGGCCGGCGTCATTGTATCTGCAGACATCAGAGCAGCCGACGCCAACAACGCGGGGCTCTATCTTGAGCTGGACGCTATCCTCGCCGTGGCGATCGGAGGAACGTCCCTCTATGGTGGGCGCTTCTCTCTTGTTGGCTCGGCAATTGGAGCCATTCTCATGCAGGCGCTCACGACGACGATTCTCTCTAAGGGCGTGCCGCCGCCTGCCACCCTCGTGCTCAAGGCAGCAGTGGTTATCGGCGTTTGCGTGTTTCAGTCTCCCAGATTTTCGGCATGGCGACAAAGCCTAAGGCGACAACCTGCATGAGGTGGCTGCGCTCCAAGGACAATCTGCCGGTCATTGCGACTATTGGCGTCTTTCTTTTCCTCTACCTGGCAGCCGGCTGGAAGTTTCCCGGCTTCTTCTCGACGCGTGTCCCGCTGAATCTGCTTTCAGATAATTCGTTTCTTGGCGTTGTCGCCGTTGGCCTCACCTTCGTAATCCTAACCGGGGGCATTGACCTATCGGTCGGGTCGATGGTAGGGCTATCCGGGATTCTTGTCGCACACTTAATCACCCACTCTGGTTGGCATCCGATCGCCGCGATGTTAGCTACTTTGGCCGTTGGAGTGGCTGTCGGCACCGTCCACGGAATTCTTGTCGCTAAGTTGGATATTGCCCCCTTCCTCGCAACACTAGGCGGCTTATTCTTCTGTCGCGGTGCGGCACTGTGGATTAGCCAGGAATCCATTCAAATCGAACATCCTTTCTTCAAACAACTCGCCCTTTTCACAATCACCCTCTCCGGTGGCGCCTCGATCACCGCAGGAACGATCGTGCTCGTCCTGGCCGTCATCGTCGGAGGATGGCTTGGCCGCAATACGCTTTTTGGGCGAACCGTGTATGCCATAGGTGGCAGCAAGTCCTCCGCAACACTCATGGGTCTCCAAGTCGAAAAGACTCTGATACGCGCCTATGCCCTGTCAGGCTTTTGCTCCGCCCTAGGAGGACTACTCTACGCGGTCTACACGTCCTCCGGAAATGCCGTCTCTGGTACGGGAATGGAACTCGATGCTATTGCCGCAGTCGTCATTGGCGGAACGCTGCTTTCTGGTGGCTACGGCTCAGTACTCGGATCTTTTGTCGGCACCATGATCCTGGGCATTATCCAGACCGCGATCTCCTACCAAGGAACGCTTAGTTCTTG
>JBBQMJ010000073.1:0-11163 GCA_038328815.1 Fimbriimonadales bacterium
CGGCAATTAGGGCCGTCACTATCTCCGGCTATCAGGCTCAGGTTGCGGCGGACAAGTATGTGTTGCCATCGCTGATGGCTGGTGCTCCTGCAGGGGCTACGCTGCTCGTTCCCAAGTTCCACAAGTCTCAAAACGGCGCGAACCCTAAGGTTCTCGGATTCGATTCCGACCTGAACCTTTACTACGGCATCGGCACGTCAGGGCCAACTTGGACGATGAGCTTCTTTACGGACGCGGCTGGTACAACTTCGGCGGGGTTCGCTAAGGTAACCATTGAGGGCGCTGCCACTTTTGACACGAATTACCTAACCTATCCTGCCACCCTGGACCTTGCCGAGAACATCACGGCCGGGAACCTGGTTAGCACGGGAAGCGGGAAGCTTGTCTTCACCGACAGCCTTGGCAGCAACACACTCACGGGCGAACTGGATGCGCCTGGCAAGGGAATTCATGCGCTCCTTAACATGTCGTTGGACTCCGGCGGGCATGTTGGAGGGTCCATTACAGTTACTCAAAATGGCTTAACCGCCGTCGTGACTGGGCTCAATGGCGACCTGGCCAGCAGTTTCTCGGGCAACGCGGCGGTGTCGCCGGGCAACCTCACTGGGGTCGCCACGATCAACCTGCTGCAAGGCACCTATGAGTTGACTTTGAACGATGCGGGGCTTACTAGCGATGCCGTAGTCGACAACGCGCACAACCTCCTGATCACGTACAACGATGGCACCACGCTGACCCTGAGCGACCCGCTCAACCAACCAGTCACCGGGCCAGGCTCGAATGGCGGCGGTAGCTCGTCTTACACGCTTACCGCGATCAGCGGGAACCCGGCTTCCATCGCCGCCGTATCGGCCGATGGCAAAATGGTCGGGCAGATTGGGACCAATCCAAATTCGATACCCAACTACTGGTCGTCTCCGTCAGCAGCGCCACAAGCGGTGACAGGTGATGGCTCGCTAACCAACGTTGTTGTTTTGGGCGTGAATGCTTCGGGGCACTTGGTTGGAAGCGGACTTGACAGCACGACGCATCTCGCAGTCCCCCTCTATTGGAGTTCCTTTAATCAGGCGCCAATTCACCTCACAATTCCGGCGCTCAATTTGACGAGCTTCCAGGAAGCTTCGGTCTTCATTCAGAGTTCCGATCGAATCGTCGTTAACTATCACATTCAGGGCACGCCTGCGAATGCTACTTACGTCTACAGCGGATGGGCAGATTCGAGCCCTTACGCCGTTGCTGGCGGATACATCACGGGGATGAGCGATGGAAATGCTGCCCTTGGCGTGGATACCAACAACCAATTTGGTGTGTGGCCGAATCTGGCTCCAGCGGCAACCCCCGTCCTCGTTCCCGTGCCCGCCGCCCCAAGCACCAAGCTTGCGAACATTGGTGCAGACGGCACAATCGCGATATCTGACATTGGCACCGGTATCGCATGGGTGGTTGCCGGTCCAAGCTATACAACAAAGGTGGCCCTGATGTCGCCTGTTGCAAACGAACCAGTCTCCGTCTTTGGGGTCGGCCCGAGCGGACATATCCTTGGGACAGCGACGACCGACAACACTTCATTGGACAATGAGGGTCTTTTCTGGTCGGCCATAGTGGCAGCGCCGGTCGTACTTAGAACAACGAATACACCGAACGTGATAACCGCCTCCTTCGAAACAAGCAGCGGCATCTTGATCGTGAACTGCGTCGACAACCCGAGCATTCCGACGTTCAAGTTGTCGATCATGACGCCGAATTGATGGAGAGGCAACGGGATGCGGTATGCAGGATGCAGGATGCATTCTGCGGCCGGCATAGGAATCAGAGAACCTTATGAAAATGATCAAGCACTTAGTTCCGATGCTGTTTGTCGCAGCGGTGGCGACCGGATGTTCGAGTCCTAAGAGTGGGCTCGCCGCCCAATCGGGGTCGTCAACAGCGACGCCTGCTACGACGGAAGATAGCGCCGTGTATCACATGCAGCTGCACAAGGTAATGGATGAAGAGGGGGCGCACAAATTGGCGTTCACCTATCTCATCCCCGACGGCTGGAGCGCGACGGATACGATTAAGTGGATCCCCAACGACTTCATGACTCCCGAGGTGGGGACCACCATCATCAAGAGCCCTGATGGGCTCACGGAATTGGTTTCGATGTCCGGCGCATGGACCATGTTCGGGCATAGCCCCACGGGCGACTATGGTTCGTTGCCACCCAAGAGCGTGTCGGATATTCTGCTGAGCGGGTTCAAACAGCAGCACCCCAGCGTTCAGTTTGCTGTCTTGACCAAAGAAGATACGCCAGTTGATTCCCTTCTGGGCCAGGCGCCACCGCAAGGAAGCAATAGCGGATTGAAAGCCGAGATCAAGGTCCGGTTTTCGCAGGGCGGTAAGAGCTTCCTAATGAAGTCTCAGGGCCGGCTCGACAGTATGCAAATGACGCCGGTTCCGTCGGGGATGGGCGGAACGATCTACGAAGGGGGCTGGATGATTACCCAGACGATGGCGGTAACAGCGCCCGAGGAGCAGATGGATGGCGCGATGAAGCTGCTCGGCATAGTATTGACCTCCAGCCACATGGACCCTCACTTCTTTAACACACTAGTGCAGACGCGGAAAATCATCTCAGATAACTTCTATGCTCGACAGCGAGAGATAGGCGAGATCAGCAGAATCATAAGCCAAACCAATGACGAGATCTCGGACACGATCATGAGTGCGTATCACACCGGCCAGGCCGCGCAAGATCGGGAGATCAGTGGGTTCGACGACTACATTAAAGGCGTCGATAAATATCAGGACTCAGACGGCCAAGTGGACCTACCCAGCGGCTACGCGCACGCCTTTGCCGATGACAACGGGCACTACATCGTCACAGACCAGCACGGCTTCGACCCGAACGTTGGCAGCACGGGTTCTACTTGGCGTGAGTTGCAAAAGGGTGGATAGGCGTCAGGATCAAATCCTGTACGCCCACCCAATTCAAAACCCTCCTGAATTAGCATCTGCCGGTTGGAAGCCGCGCTCTTAGACCTTTTCGATCTCGACAACGACTTTCACTGGTCTGACAAATGTGTCGTAGACCGGAGATGACTTGACCATTTCTTCGATCGTCGCTGCGTCAAGGTCGCTCTTGACCTTGAATTTGACTCGGACCTCTTGGAACCTATTCTTGACACGAGGATCAATTCCCAGGGATCCCGTGAGGTTGAGATCGCCCTCGAATTCGCTTTCAATGCTCTCCAGATCGGAGCCCATAGCGGTGGCCTTATAAACCAATGCCGATGTCATGCATGCGGAAAGCGCTGAAAGAGCTATTTCGGCAGGATTCGGACCAGTGTCATCGCCGAGAAGAACTGCAGGCTCGTCCGCATTGACGACAAGTGGCCGCTCGTGGTGCTGCTCCTGACCCGCGCCGTAAAAAGTGTCCACCTTGGCCTGGCTTTGCAGGCGAATAGTAGACCATTGGTTGTGCACGTGGAATTTGAGGAATCCAAGTGTTGGGACCTTCCTGATCGCGCTCACGGTTTCGTGAAGCTTTGAAACGCTAAGGCCGTTGCGGACGACGCCAGTGGATTCGTTTGTAAGTGTTTGCAATTTATCTCCTTATGTCGGGGTCAATGTTTTTGGTTGAACTGCTGACAGAAGGAATAGTGCCACTCAAAACAAGCTATTTCTAGTACGATATTTGTACCAAAATGCGAATGAATTGGTTGTGAAGTTACGTGGAAAATAAATCGATCTATGGTCAGTTTTGTCCCGTCGCCAAAGCATGCCAAGTGTTCGCGGAACGCTGGACGCCGCTGGTCATTAGAGAGATCTTTGTCGGGAGCCAGCGGTTTAGTGATATCCACCGCGGCGTTCCATTGATGTCTCGGAGCCTCCTTTCCAAGCGTCTGCAGGAACTGGAGCGGGCAGGAATAGTTCAGCGTGCAGGGGCAGAAGGGTCGCACCCAACGTACAAGCTAACCCAAGCTGGCCAAGAGTTGGGACCTATCATCAGGCAGTTGGGACATTGGGGCAAGCAATGGATGCGTAGCGACTTAAAGGCGGACGATCTGGATGTCGGCCTGCTGATGTGGGACATGCGAAGGCGCATCGACATGCCCAAATTGGCTGATGAACGGGTGGTGGTTCATTTTATGTACCAAGATGCGCCAATTGGGAGGCAAAGATGGTGGTTAGTCCTCAATCGCGAAGAGGTTGACCTCTGTTTAGTGGATCCCGGCCTAGAGCCCGACCTCCATGTCAGCACGCTCCTCACGACGATGACCAGCATTTGGATGGGAGACCTTTCCTATGTCACCGCCCTCCAAAGCGGAGACCTAAAAGTTACTGGCCCGACAAAGCTGCGAACCCGCTTACCGTCTTGGCTGAAGCTAAGCGTCTTTGCGGAAGATCTTGGTGCGAGGTAGCTTATTCGCGGAAGCTCGCTTGGCCAACGGCGATTTCAACAGCTGGTCCAGCTACCTAACAATCGCTCAACTTGGATCACCCGGTGGTTGATAGTATCATGATGCAGACATGCACGGTCTCGCGAGGTTTGCCGAACGTACTTTTCGAAAGGGTCTTGTCGAGGGGCAGGGGCTGGTGCATCTCAAACAAATTACGGAAACAATCAGGTCGGTCGCTGACGACGAGATGGAGGGTGCGCAACGCGCGGGACCGCAAGTCGCGTGCAAGAAGGGATGCGGCCACTGTTGCCACCAACCTGTCTCCGTGAACATTCCGGAAGTACTCTACTTAGCCTCGTACATCCGTGAGAATTATTCACCTGAGGAACTATCGCAGCTTCGCAGCAGAATGTCCGAATACGCCAAGACTCTTATTCCTTTCCGCGAAGAAGGAAGGCTTGTTGGTTGCAACACGACTTGTCCGTTTCTGAAGGACGACATGTGTTCGATTTTTGTCGCCCGTCCCATGGCATGCCGATCGTATAACGCCGTCGACGTCAAAGATTGCATCCTCTTTGAGAGTCGCGAGGCAGACCTCCCCGGTTTGCAGAACGGCCAGCAAGTAGTTATCGGCAACCAGCTCCTTTTTGGCACTGCGCTGGCGCTGTATGAGGCGAATTTGCAGGCAGCCAAAGTCGAGATGATCCCGGCGCTCGAAATCGCATTAGACCATGAGGATGCGGCGGAAAAATACTTCGCCAACGAGCCACTATTTGACTCGACCATCACACCGGATTACGACCCGAAGATCATCGCCGAAGCCGCCAAGACCATGGCTTCCCCCGACGGGTCCTTTTGACGGACTTTGCCTCACTACACCGAACCTTATGCGGCGTGGCAAAGCAGCGTCACCGCACTCAGGTGACGCCCTCTTGCGCCGCAATTCTATGCGGTTGCTAAGCTGGCAGCCAGCCGCCGGAGTTGCCCATGCGCATCATCGGTGACTACACCTCCGTGGTAGGTTACGATGGCATTGACCTCAGGGAGAGCAGCAAGTTCCTTCACAGACTCAATTGCTAGTGGGAAGTCTGGCGTTGCACCGACGCTGGGGCCGCTCAGTTGACCATCTGCCGACGTTAGCACGTCCCCTGAAATGAGAGTCTTGGATCGCTCAAGAAAGAGGCTGATGTGACCTGGAGTGTGCCCCGGCGTGTGAATAATCCGGATACCCCCACTAAGGTCTAGAAGGTCGCCGTCTTCCACCAACTTGTCAACCGGCGCAAAACCGATTTGGTCGAACATCTCCTTCATGCCAGGATTCTGATCGAGCCTTTCCTGACTGGGGTACTTGTACAGCTTCTGCTTCCCTTCGATGTAGGGTGCTTCGATGGAGTGAGCGATCACGGTTGCACCGCTCGCGCCTTTTATGGCGGCAAGAGAACCGATGTGGTCCACGTCCTGGTGCGTAAGGATGATCTGCTCGAGATCGGCGATTCTAAATCCTTCGGCGGCGATAGCCTCTTCGACGGCTCCAATATGTCCCGGCATCGATGTGTCTACGAGGGTCAATCCGCCAGTAGAATCGACGATCAGCGCCAAATTAAGGACCATCGAGCCGAAGATTCCGACAAAAGTGACCGGGATCAGATAGAGGTCGTCGCTAAGTTTCACTGCTCATTCTGACAAGGTAGCCACGGTAGTGGTCAAGCAAGCCCTTATCGAGTCTTGAGCTCGTTGCACGTGCGCGCACAAACGTGGTTGAGTAAGACCCTTTTGCGGCCGTAGGCTACGTTGCCTTTCACGAACGGCTGACCTTAAGAAGGAACAACGCCCCGATTGTTCGGTCCTTCTTGAGGGGTCGGCTGTCACCCGAGCAGTTCATCCCCTCATGAAAAAATGGGAAAGAACCTAGAACTTGACGAAGAATTTTTCCGATCCCGGGCAACCTTCCATTCAACTGCATCGAATGCATCCTTTTCTGGGTGGGTGACAGCAATGCGAGTCCCATTGGGCCCAGATGACGCTGGGGCTGAGGGCGAAAAAGGGGTCCCCGTACTTGTGATCCTTACGCCAATGGGGCCATTTCCGGTCGGACAGGTTTATTTGTTTCAGTTGTTTGGAGCGACCCGTGACGCGATGTTCGCGGCAGAAGTCATGGCGTTACGGGCGGTTGATCAGACAATAAATCTAGCTGAAGCTTGCGAGCTACTGCTTCAGCCCCGTGGCAATATCATCTTTGAAAAGGCCTCCAGGGACGCCAGGAGGTGGTGCGCTTCTGCTGACGCGACGCTGGCAATATCCGATCAATCTCCGATAGGAATTAAGATCCAAGATGCCTCGATAAGGGGCATTGGCTTCATCTGCCACTCAAAGCTGATGGAATTGAGTGAAGGGGCCATCACGTTCTCAAGGGGTGGCTCGGACATCCAACTTTCATATGTGATCAAGTACTGCGCCCCCATTGGAACAAGTGAGGCATTTCGAATCGGGGCTGAAATCACAGCGAGCAACAGGATCTCCGCCGCGCAGTGGTCTCGATTCCATGATGAACTGTGTACCGAAAACCTCTTTGACCCCTGGATGGAAATCTGATCGGCAATGCTCTGGGGCTCAAAATCTTCAAAAACGCCGATCTCGTGTGCATGACACGTCGTCAAAGAGCAACTAGGAGAATACACATGAGCACACAAACCCAAGAAGCGACGAACACCAAGGCCGACGAATCAATGGGCACGAAACCGGTAAAGGAGCATGAATGGCTGCAAAAGCTAGTCGGGACCTGGCGCACCGAGACGGAAATGTCAATGGGTTCGGGTCAACCCAAAGTTAATGTCGAAGGACAAGAAAAGGTGAAGATCGTCGGCGGCCTCTGGGCTTATGGGGAAGGCACGAGCACCATGCCCGGCGGCACTGAGATGCAATATTTCAACGCACTTGGCTACGACGTGTCCTTTAAGGAATACCGAGGCAGCTGGATCATGTCAGCATCCTCCCACCTGTGGTACTACACCGGCGCCCTTAACGCTGGCGGCCGGTCTATGACGCTGGACTGTAAGGGACCGAGCATGACTAAGGACGGAGAAACTGCCAATTACCGCAACATCATCAATATCGTTGACGATAATCACCACACCATCACTTATCTTTCGCAGGATGAGAATGGCAAGTATCAAGAGAACATGAAAACGTCTTACACTCGGGTCTGAGTGAAGATTTGTTAAGGAGCCACGGGCCGAATGAACTTGGTCCGTGGCTTCTACCTTGGGGAAACGGCTGGTGCTGCGCACCGAGTCACATCTGAGGAGCCGGTTTGAATATCCAGAAATTGGCGCCCTGGTTGTCTTCGATCTGAGCCATCCGTCCGATCTGCGGAATGTCCATTGCCGGGACGGCGACCTTTCCGCCTAATTTCAGGCACCTTTCTACACTGGCATCCACATCATCGACTCCGAGGAAGGTTGCCCAGCGGGTCGTCATTCCCTGCATTCCTGGTGCATCCGTGCCCATAATGCCCGCGACCGCCTGGCCATTTCGTTTGAGCAAATGATAGGTCTGTCCGGGAGCTCCCATCGGCCCCATATCGATGTCCTCCGAAGCAAAATCAAAGGCTTCGGTATAGAAATCAACAGCTGCCTTCGCATTAGGGACGTCAAGTTCGTGCCAAACAAAGGTTTCGCCTTTAGCAAGTGCCAATTCTTGGAGGGTATTTGTAGCCATGCGCTCTTAGACAGTCCAACCCCGCAGAGGGTTTCGCCCTAGCCAGCACAATTTTGAGTGCCTGGCGAGGCCCAGCGGGGCCCTGCCCCAGAAACAGGAAATGTAACCGTTCTCTCCCGACGACATCCTCGGGAGCCCCGCCGTAAAGTCCCTGGGTTAGCCCTCCTGCGCTTCGTATTGAACTGGAGTGACCGTAATCGCCACGACCTTGTCACCCTCGAGCAAGACTCCCATTCCCAGGTCGCTGTAATATAGCCAGGATTCCGTCTTGCCACCGGCGGCTAAGTCTTTCGTGACTCCAGCTTGGTCGCCCATCGCGGCGAGCAACTCATCCTTAGACATCCCAACTTTGATCTGAATTATTAGTTGCGATGTTGGATCAGTCGGCTTCAGCAACAGATAGGCGCCGTCGGCTCGGCTTGTGATTCGCATCACGTTGCCTCGCTCCGTCAGTACGGTCAAGTTGCCGCCTTGCCAGCGAACCTCGGTCAAGTCTGGCCATTTGTCGGTAAAGGCAGCCTCCTGATCGGGCACTCCTAGCAAAGCTTTTAGACCAGCAACAGGTAGCAGCAAGCCTAGGTTCTTGTGATCTGAAACCAGAGTTGTGACCTGGCAGAGATATGCCGGCTTGACTTTGATCTCTTTGGACTTGATACCGGCGGCAAGGCAAACTTCATCGAAGACGCCCTTCACGATCTTCCACCGTGGGCTACTGGTTTCCGGCGTGTTGCTAAGCCAGGTGTACAGCACGTTAGCAGCCAGGACATTGTCGTCCTTGCTTCGCCCCTCGACGCGCACGAGCCCAAGGTTCTCTCCTAGAGCCGCGTTGAAGACCGTGCTGGCGCGCTGCGCCGTGATGATCGTCGTGTAAGCGGCCTGTAAGTCGCCCAACTGGTGTTGGCCAACTGCCGCGTTGTTAGCGTATCGCAGGCGATTAACTTCGTCCGCAGAAGCAGTCGCCTGCGCCTTGAACCAATCAATTCCCTTGACAACAACGGCTTGGTCAGCGTCCGGTTGAAGCACTTCCGCGAGAGCGAGCAGGGCCTTGGCTTCCTCACTGCCAGGATTCTTCAGATTAGCCTTATCGATCGCCTGCATTGCTTGCTTCCATGACTCGCGGTCCTCGTCGGAAATGGCTGTGCCCTGAGGGATTGGCGCATGGGGATTCGTGATTAGCGGACCGAAGTCGGGCCGCCACCATTTGGTGCGTACGGCGGATGGCAGGTTGTCATAGTAGAAAAGGAGCGCGCAGCGTCCCGCGTTGATATAGGCCTCAGTAAGGTCGGGCCATTGTTCAGCCGAGTACTCAAACAGCTTCCGCGCGTAGAGGTGGCTCCGTGCGTCTTCGTAGGCAAGCGCAGTCTCGAAGGTGATCAGGGCCTTAAGGGCGGTTGGGTTGTCGGAAATCTCAGCCGCTCTTGCCTTGGAGTCGGCGTGATCGGCGGTGAGGCCATCAAGCCAATATCCCTTCCCGCCCAGCGTTCGGTCCAGGAAAAGGAGCATGTCGACCATGTCCTTCTTGGCGTATCCGGCTTTGACTAGCGCCTCTGCGCCGTATTTGTCGGCTTCAAATTCCTGCTGCCTTGTCCATAGGTTGCGCAGGTCCCGTGCGGCAGGGTCGATATCGAAGAGATGTCCGCGAGAAAGATGGGATAGCTCGTGGGCTACGACGGCGCGGAGCAAACGCTCGTCGCCATCAACCGCTTTTATGAATCCCGTGAAGACCACCATCGTCGCGCGCTTTCCGTCGCCTTCTTTTCTGGCTGTCGCGTAGGCGTTCAATTCGTCCTTAGTGACAATCTCGCACTTGACGGGATAAATGAGCTTGGGATTCTCTGGAATCACCTTGTCAAGTTGAGCGACCATCTTCTCCAGGTCTGCCTGCGAGAATTCCTTAGCGAAGGCTGCCTTGCTCATAGCCAGAGCTGCCACCGTCACCACACACATCGAAAACGCCTTAGTCAATTTCATATTTAAATTCAGGGGAACCTGCCCTACGACGGGGCAAGTGGTGCCACGTTACTACATTTTGCAACCGCTGCGACGGAGCCAACACTTGGGATACCGTGCGATTCACAATGAAGTGTGTGCCGGGCCCTGCGCTTTTCGTTCAATCTATTTATCTTTGCGACTTTGGCGCTAGGCGTCGCTCGCGGACAAGTGGTTGCTTCCGAGAAGCCCTTCGTCCCAAGTAACAGGTGGGCATTCGTTGTTGGCGTGTCCAACTACCCCGCTGAGATTGGCCGCCTTCGGTACACGGCCAAAGAGGCTCGTGAGTTCTCGGTTGACCTGCAGGATAAGCTCGGATTCGAATCCGACAACGTCTCGCTACTTGCCGATGGCGGCACGGCAAAGGAAGCGCCAACTTCTGAACACATTCTCTCTTCTCTGGACAGTTTGCTAGCCGACAAGCGGCTGGACAAGGGCAATCTCTTCGTCTTCTATTTTTCCGGGCACGGCGTGGGCACGCCGAAGGGCGACTTTCTCCTGCCATCCGACACGAAAAATGAGCATTTCGAGGACAACGGCGTTCCTGTCGGAAAGGTCATTGAACGCATTGTTAACGCGGGACTGAAGAACGTCCTTTTCATCGCCGACGCATGCCGTTCCGGGACGCAGAACAACTTCGGTGGCCAGCTTATTGAGCTATGCCGCAAAGCCAACATTGCCGTAATCCTTGGTTGCGCGCCGGGAAAGCGATCGTATGAGTATCCGAAGCTTCAGCAAGGTGCTTTCACGCACTTTCTGATCGAGGCTCTGAACGATCCGAGTCTACGCGATGAGTCGGGCACCCTTTGGGCGTCGAGGGTCGGACAGGAAGTTCAGAAGAGAGTCCATGACTTCACGGAGCCTGATCACGGCGATTTCGCCCAAGTTCCCGCCATCTGGGCAGAACATACAACCCTAGACATCCTGCTTGGCACGTATCCCCAGCCGCCGATTTCCGACCGTGCGATCGAATCCTTCAAGAATACGGCTGGCAAACTCAATCGGGCCGATTTCGCCGCGGCAATGGAGAACTACGCGTGCGAACTTTCGCTTAATGATCGCCATGACCAGTGCG
>JBBQMJ010000074.1:0-11100 GCA_038328815.1 Fimbriimonadales bacterium
TAAGGAAAAAGGGCTCGCGTGCATACGCACACGAGCCCCACAGAAGGGTTGGTTCGTGCAGCGTATCACCGTGTCCCGCCAGGAAGGCGGGCGACACATCTTACTTATCCTTATGGCAATGTTCATGACCATGACTCTTAGAGTTCAGACGTACAAAAAAGACTTTGCGCTTCTTTGATCGTACGACAATTAACGGGAACTTGACATAGGATTTGTCGATTCTTGCCCTAACTGCACTGAGAGATTACGGCTTCGGAACCGGAATCGGAACGAGCGGGCCGGGAGCTACAACCACGATCGGGTCAAGGACGTCCTTTCCCCTTTCCAACTGCATCGTCGCGTTCCACGCGCCGTATGGATATAGGGAGCGATCGAATGTGCTGCTTTCAAAGGTAAACACCAGCCCAGCTCCAGCGCCTACCGCAGGGGACGTGACCTTGTCGACGGCTACCCCATCGACCTTCAGAGTCAGGGTAGGACCTTCGCGATCAATCGTCCACGTTGTCAGCTTGCCCGGAGTTGGGTGGCCGACGCCTGACAGGTGGTAGTGCAGGGCGGTCCTGGGATCATCGGTGTCGGTGAAGATCTCGAAGTTCATCGTGATCTGTGGGGGGGCGTGGAGACCGCCGTTCGGGTTGTAGAGCCGTAGTTTGACGACGCCTTTTAGGGTGCCAGCGTCATCGCCATGAGTGGGCTTGATGGTGCCGCCACCACCAGCTACCGGTCCACCGGCGATCTTGATGGGGTCAGCGAGGGAGATAGACGCTAGGGCGAGTAGAGCAAGAGCTGCAAGAGAGCGAGTTGAGACGAACTTCATAGTAAAACTCCGTAACCGGAAATTAGGTGGTTTGAGTCACTGTTGCAAAAGAATGTTCCCGGCGTTTACCGAATACCCAGGACCAGGCGCATAACGATCACGCGAATGGACCCGAGGGACCGGGTCCCTCCCTTGGGAAGGACCCAAATAGGTGCAAGTCCGCGCTACTTTCGGCGGCGCCGAAGGGCAAGCGCGCCAACTGCGAGCGCGGCTATTGAAGCCGGCTCTGGAACTGGCGCTCCGTTGAACTCCATTCCGTACCAAGTGACCCCCGTGGGGCCGTAGTTGACTTGTTGAAGCAAATTTCCCGCTTGATCATATTGGTAAAGCGTGGTTGGGCTAAATGTGTTGTTCAGCCACAACGTGCCGTCCAAGGGATCGAGGGCCATACCAAGCGTGCCTCTTATCCCGCTATTGAACGAGCCAAGCAGCGTGCCAGTATGGGAGAAATGCTCGACCTCGTCGCCCGCTTTGTATTGGCTGACCCAAAAGCTGCCATCGCCGACATTCATCGTTATCCCGGCGTGGTTTGTGAAATTGCTATCTGTGAATAACACAATAGGATTGGCCCAGTTGCGGTCGTACTGAATAATGCTCCCGCCAAAGTAGCCGACACCGTAGTTGTATTTACCGTCCGAAGTGCCATCGTAGATAGGATCGGCCGCATACGTGTCCTGATAGGGTCCGCCCCCAAGCAGGTTGCCGTTAAGGTCAAATTGGCTGCCAACCGCTCCACCGAAATATCCCACCGTCCGGACATCACCCCAGACGGCTAGACCGTAGTCATCGCTGTTCCCGGTTGTTGAGGCGCTAAAGCTTGCCCCTTGGATTCGATCCAGTCCGTTGCTGGCTCCGAAGGCAGCCTTGTTAGTTGCGTAAAGAGTGCTCGTAGGACCGGAGCCAAAAGAGGAGGCCGCCACCGCAATGGCCATCGCAGCGGTGAGGAACCTTGGGGCGTGTATTGTTAAATTCATGTTAAACGCTCGTGCACTTCCTATTGTCGTTAGGGGAGCGTTTTGTGACGGTAGAGGGCGTGGAGGGCGTCAGGGCCTTAAGGTCTTCGCTGCAAGACGATCACCTTACCGCCCTAACGCCGTAGAGCCCTATCCGTGCGACATCTTCAGCAGCTTATTGTCGCCCGTGAACCGCATATACCCGTGGGTGAAGATCACAGTGTTCACACCCGGTCCCAGCGCCGAGACGGACACCGAGTTCATGTTCCAATTGTCGCCGCCCATGCCGCCACCAAAGGTCGTCTGCAGATCGACGCCGACGATATCGTTTGGCATTCGTCCCTTCGTGAGATCAATATCGACCACACTCGAAGTGTTATCTGCCCAACGGCCGTTGCCGTTTACGTTGTTTGCAGTCTGAGAGCTGCCATCCCGAAAATGAAGGACAACATTGAGGTTGTCACTACCACCCCGCAAGTCGTCTCCACCGGTCTGGAAGGTTAATTCGACTTTGCTCGCCTGGCCCGCCACCGTCGGAGCATCGTTTACTTTAACGAGCAAATTCTTGTCGTCACCGGTGAAGCGCTTGAACCCAACTTCCTTCGCAAAGTTAAAGAACCCGCCACCCATGGTGAAAACATCAAGCTTTGCCATATCCCAGTTATCGCCACCGATTCCTCCACCGAACGTATCAGAGATCAGTAGGGTCTTGATCTGGTTAGCCTGAACGGGATAATGAAGCAAGATCTCGGCTGCTTCATCATTGTTTACAATCCATCGGCGACCCTTGTTGACGTTGGGGAAGACGACTCTCGTTCCATCCATCATCGTCATCGTCACGTTGATGTTGTCGCTGCCTCCGCGCAGGTCGTCTCCGCCAGTAAAGAATTGGAGAATCAGTTCGTAGGTCAGACCGTCATGCGGATAGTTCGCATTGGGGATGGCAGGCGGAGAATTCACGTGGTAGTTCTTGTCGACGAAATAGGTTCGCCAAGTGTCCGCGTGAGGCTTACCCACCTCTTCCTTGTAAACCCATAGCCTTCGCCCTGTATCGGGGATAAGCGTCATTGGGTCACCCGGGTGGTTTGGATCGCAGATGAATATCTTGAAATCTGTCTCGTACGCGCCAAGATTCCCTGCATAGCGTCCCATGTCGTAGCCATAGGCGATGACCTGATGGCTGCCCGTGGCGCCATCACCTTGCATGCCTAAAACACACGGAATACCCCGGTCGATAAAAGATTTCAGCTCTTCTATCCTGCTGCCTGGTTTTGTTTCCAGGCCCCAATTAAAGAATTCGGTATCGCGCGCACCACCCGGGTTCAAACCCAGCTCGGCCCATCGATCAAGATTGCTCGTAATGGAAGTCGTCTGTCGGTCATAGAGGTAGTTCGCCAGCACTGTTCCATTGGCTGGCTTGAAGGGCTGGGTCGGTTGCGGCTTGTGGCTGAAATAATAGTCGAGCGCAGAGTAGGACATACCACCGCAAAGGCCCTGCGTCCGATAATCGAGCGCCGGAATGAAGTCGTTGGTAAAGGAATTGATGAACTTAAACCCATTTGCCGCCGGAGTGAATGGCGTCATATGGGCCGACATCAGAGCCATCAGCGGACGGATCGGCTTAACAAGTGGCGGTCTTTTTTGAGCCGTTGCCAGGCAAGGCATCGCAGCGATGAGTCCTAGCGACCACACGAAATTTCTAAGAGAAATGAACGACCTCATATCCTAAAGACTCCCGAATATCAGGCGTTCGATTCCTCGATTTTGCCAGCGGGTACAGCCTATGGCGGCGACGGTGGGAGGTTGTTCACGTTGACGTTGAGCTGTCCCTTGACCGGGCCGTTCCTGGCTGACAAGTCGTCACGATGTCCGTTTAATCGTTGTGTGTACCAGGGCAGAATTTTGGGCTTGTAAGGCGGGGTTATATCGTGGCGCAATGAAATCGGAGCGCCAGTCGAATCGAACTCGTACATCGCGTATCCGATCAGAGGATGCCGGACCGAACCTTGCAACACGTAGTCGCCGTTCGCGAACAGCCAAAAATCAGCGCGATAGTCGGCCCGACTTTGGTAGATACCCTGGGAATTCTGCATGGGCTTGCCATCCGAGTTCCGTGCCGCGTTTGGCGACGGGCTTATCGACGACCATGTTTGAACTGGCCACAGAAGCTCCAGTGATAGGGTGGCTGTCGAATTAACGGCAACCCCCGTCATATGGATATTCACATCCTGGGCGTCCGGAAGGTTTGCTGCCAAGGCTTTGGCGCTAAGCGTGCCAACGACTTCAAGGTCCTTGACCTCTCCCGGCTGGAGCGTGAGGCCGTTGTACATCTTCCAGTTCTGCTTGGCGTTGTCTGCAAGCATCAGCGTGCCGCCAGGGATCGCATCGATCATGAAGCTAAGGGTCCGCGCAACCCTGTCCGAGTTGATTAGCTTCATCCCGACGACGAAGTTCTGTGGAAACGGGGAGGAGGTATCCATGACGACCTGTGGGTGGTAGTCGCCGAATAGTGCGAGAACGCCGATTCTCAGTCCATGGAACAGGCCCGTAACAGGCACCTTAACCACGTTTCCGTTTTGTGAGACATCGAGCGTTTCGTGATATCGACCGGCAGGTTCATTGAAAACGTCGAGGTGGGTATCAAATGTTAACTCAAGATCGACGTCTTGGCCAGCGTCTACTGGCATGTCAAACGGCGCTGAGGTTATGACCTTGGTAATCGACGGCTGGAGCGAAATCGCAACTTGCCCCGGCGGACCCTGGACATAAGAACTAGCCCTTGCTGGAGCGGCTCGTTGAACATTGCCACCACCCAGTAATCCTGGCGCAATCTTGCGGTCGTTGGGTTCAAAAGTGCCGCCGTATCGGATCATCTTTGTGATTCGGATGAGCTCCTTACCAGTTTCCAGTCGGGCGCTAAGCGTCCCTGCCACGGCTGCAACAAGATGGACCCGAAATGTGCGCGAATCACCGTCATAGGCAGCACCCAGGTCGATGTTCATGGGAATCACGCCGGGGCGGCCAGTGTATGAAATTTGATTTCCGCCGTTTGAAGTCCCTGTGGGGGGCCCTTTCACCACGCCTGGGCCTCTTCCTACGGGGACGTTTTGCGGACCGCCTAGGATCAGACCCGGGTGACTTTGAACCGGCTCGGTCAGGGGACCTCCGGCTACTGAGGTCGTGTGGCTGTAACCGCTTGCGGGCGTCACAGTGTGTCCGTAAGGGCGATGGCCTCCCAGGTCAAAGCCCCCATTGGAGGGCGCCAAGGCAAAGACCTCGGGTTCGTGCATCCGCAAGTAACCCAGACTAACGAGCTGTCCCGCGACCAGCGGACCGATGACGATCGATTGTCGCTGGCCCTGTTTGCTGGGCACGAATATGGGCCTTCGAATCTGCTTCCCCGCTTGCGGCCAGCATGCCGATGCCAGGAAAAGACTAAATAACAATGCAAAACAACGACTCATCCTTTGCCTCCCAGTGACAAGACGGCCCTATTCTGACCTAGGTTCGATGGCAAGAACTCCTTGCTAACTAGCCACGACTTCAAAGAAGCTTCGCGCGGTTTCGTGCAAACGCACTCGCTCGAGCTTTGCCGGCAGCTTCCCATCCAGGCGTTTGAAAATCTCTAGGACCACTTGCTCACTGGTCGTCGGGCGCGCTTTGAACTCGGGCAGATCCTCGTTCAAGTTCTTGTGGTCGTACCGATCAACTACTAGCTCGTTGACTTTGTCGTCCAACGCCATGAGATCCGTCATCATTCCGGTAGTAGGATCGGTTTCACCGCTAACGGTGACTTCGAGAACATAGTTATGCCCGTGGCCGGAAGGGTTGTTGCACTTGCCGAACATCTCAACGTTCTGCGCATCCGATAGCGAAGGCACGTGCAGCCTGTGGGATGCTGCGAATTCGTATTGGCGAGTGAGTCGCGTCGATGTCATATCCATTTCTCCATAAAACGTGGGCATTTCTTCAAGGCGGAGGGCTACTAGACTGCATTCAACCGGCAAGATGTCCGTTAATAGGTCCTTCCAGATAAAGCCCATTAGGTTCTCGAGGCAAGGTACAACGCCCTTAAGTTCTGGCACCTCGTCGTTTAGACTCCTGAGGTCGAACTTAGCCACGAATCTCCGTTCTAACAGGTCATCGATATCCTTGATATTGACAACCATGCCCGTTGCAGAATCTGCATGGCCGCCCACGGTCACATCGAGAATATAGTTGTGGCCGTGGTTGAATTGCGACGCATAAACGCCGAAGAGATTCCGGTTTTCTTCGACCGACAGAGCATCTAGCCAATAACGGTGGCCACTCGAAAAGGAAACCCTGCGGGTGAGCAGGACAGTGCGTGTTTCGACTGGCATTTACCTTTCTCTACGATACGGCAAGCCAAGGGCTTGCGGAGCCATGGTTCCCTTACCCACCGCGATCAACACTGCCAAGGCAAGCACATAAGGCAACGCAAAGAGCAGTTCATAAGGGATTTGGGATGATCTGCCCTGCAGCACATACTGCAGCGATTCAGCGTAGCCGATAAGCAGGGCGGCAAGAAACACCAAAGGAGGTTTCCATCGTCCGAATGTGACCATCGCGATTGCCACAAAGCCTCGTCCTGCAGTCATATTCTCGGCAAAGGACCCGGCGATTCCCAAAGAAAGGTATGCGCCAGCCAGACCTCCGAACGCGCCGCCGATTGCCATCGCTCCCATTCTTAGGCGGTCAACTGAAAAGCCTGCTGCTTCCGCGCCTTTCGGCGCTTCCCCAACAGCACGCGCAGCAAGGCCCCAACCGGTCTTGTTGAGCAACAACCACATGAGAGGAACACTGGCAATCATGAATAAGACCACGGGGTCGGTTCCCATGAACAAGGGAACCTTCGGAACGCTCAGAAGCTGGCCGCTTGACCCAAAACGAGCCCGAAATAGGGTGCCTGTCACTCCGAGAGCAAGTAGATTGACGGCGGCACCAACGACAACTTGGTCGGCGTCAAGCTTTACACAAAACCAACCCGATATCAGCGAAAGCGTAATGCCTACTGCCACCCCACAGAAAAGGCCAATCCAGGGCGAGTGGGTCGTCAAACTGCCCAACATTCCAAAAAAGGCGCCAGCAAGCATAGTCCCTTCCAAGCCGATATTGATCACACCCGATTTTTGACTGACAGTCTCGCCAATTGCGGCGAGGGCAACCGGTGAAGAAAAGACGAGGAGCTGCGCTATATCCACCTAGGCAGGCTCCTCTTGAGTCAGCGGCTTTCTAGAGAGAGCCGACTGAATGCCAACTAGCCCAAGAACGGCAACTGCTTGGATGACATAGATGAGGGTCGAACCGGCAGGCGTGAACCGTGATAGCTGATCGGAACTCGCCAGCAAAGCTCCAAAGTACAAGGCGCTGAGCACCACATAGACTGGATGAAGCCCCCCGAGCAAAGCGACCGGAATAGCGAGAAATCCCCACTGTTGCGAGAAGCTTGTGTCTACACGGCCAGCTATCCCGGTGAACTCAACGCCGCCGGCAAGACCGCAAAGGGCACCCGAAATAAGCATCGCTCGCTCCTGCACCCTCTTCGCGTCGATTCTGTTTGCCCTCGCGACCCGTGCGTTCGCACCAACGACCTGTAATTCAAATCCGCTCTTGGTCCAGAACAAGTAGAGGGTCACCAACAGGACGGCAATGACGGCCACAAAGGCGCCAGCGTTGAGGTCCATCTGAGGGTCAAATTTGGCGAGCATGCTGCTCGCGGGTAAAGCATCTGATTGAGGCAAGGCATGGGCGCTTTCCTGCAGTGGCCCAGTTACCGCCCACGCAAGCAGCTGAAGCGCAATGAAGTTGAGAAGGATCGTCGAGATTACAGTCTCGACGCCGCGCCGAGTGTAGAGCCAGCCCGCAAACCACCCGTAAAGAGCCCCGCCCAGTACGCAAGAAATAAGCACACCGCAGGTCAGCACAAGCGGTGGCAAACCAGATCCGAGTAGTTTGAAAAACGTCGCGCCAACTAGGCCACCGATGAGAAACTGGCCCTCACCGCCAATGTTGTACATGCGGGCACGCCACGAAACGACAATTCCGAGACCCGTTAGGATAAGCGGAACCGTTTTCACGACCGTTCTGGAAATGCCAAATCTATTTCCGAAAGCCCCTTGCGCCATGAGAGCGAGCGACTTGCCAATTGGTAACCCGAAAATCGCCAGCGTTAGAAGCAAGACAAGAAACAGCCCGACGACATAAATTGGTAGCTGAATGAGGCGCCCTTTCAACCCGTGCCCCCGACCAGGGCTGAAGCTCCCGAAGGATCATACAATCTTCCAGAACTCATGAACAGCGTTCGTGAAGAGAGAGCTGCGAGCTCATCCAAGTCCGTAGAGAACAAGGCAACCGCAGCTCCCGCGTCTCGGGCGTCGAGGATGCTTCGGTGGACAAATTCTGTCGCTCGAATGTCAAGACCGCGCGTTGGATTCACGGCGACGAGAAGATCGGGCGCTGAATCGAGCTCGCGAGCGACAACGACCTTCTGCTGATTCCCTCCGCTGAGAGCGGCTACAGGATCGTCGATTGAATCAATGCGCACATCATAGCGGTCAGCGAGCGACTTTGCCCACGTCGCAAGGGCGCGACGATTCAAAAAACGGCTGCGGACCCGGCCGATCATCAAATTGTCTTTCACTGACATCGTCAGCGCAAGGCCGTCGAGTTGGCGATCTTGCGGGATGAATGCAAGGACTGGCTCTTTGCCTTCAAAATCTGACGAGCCAGTGAAAGGGCGCACCCCTGCTAGGGCTTCGGCAAGCTCGATCTGGCCGTTCCCGTCGACGCCACCAATTCCTAATACCTCCCCGCGATCTATAGCGAACGTGACGCGCTTCACGGCCATCTCACCCCGATCACCCAACACTTGAAGGTCGTTGACACTTAGCCCCGGCTCTAATGCTTTGGTTTGCTTTTTGTTCAAGCCAGCCGGCAGTCGACCCACCATCCATTCGGCAAGCTCTATTTCGTTTGTGTCGGCGGTTAAGGCTGTGGCGACAAACTTTCCCTTTCGCAGCACCGTGACCTTGTCCGCCACCGCCATTACTTCAGCAAGCTTGTGGGCGATGAGGATGATCGCTTTGCCTTTGTCGCTCAAGCGCCTCAACGCTTGAAAGAGGTCCCGGACTTCGTCCTGGGAAAGCGCGGCCGTCGGCTCATCGAACAGTAAAGCGTCGGCGTCGCCAGCAAGCGCCTTCAGAATTTCAATCCGCTGCTGGGTTCCTACCGGGAGATTCCTCACCTTCACATCCGGGTCAAGGAACCAGCCAAGGTCATCGGCAAGTTCAAGCGCGTGCTTTGCCAGCGCTTTGACATTTAAGGGCTTCCAAAGAGAATTCAGGTGGGCCAAGGCAAGATTCTCGGCGACTGTAAATTCGGGAACGAGCGTGAAATGCTGGTGGATCATTCCCACACCGGATCGGCTGCATTCGAACGCCTTTCCAAGTGGCAACCGATGCCCGTGCAGAAATGTCTGCCCAGAATCTGGAATCACGAAGCCAGCAAGGACACCCATAAGGGTGGACTTCCCCGCCCCGTTTTCGCCGAGTACGGCATGAATCTCTCCTGGCTTGAACGACACGGAGACATCATCAAGGGCTCGCACCGCCCCGAAGCGCTTTGAGATCGAACGCGCTTCCAGGAGCGGGCTTGAAGGTTTCATTTGCCGTTAACCCGGCGACTAAAACTCCATCTTCGGGACGACGAGCTTGCCGCTCCTGATATTCGCCTGCGTGTCTTGAATCTTCTTGAGCACATCAGCTGGAATCTTGCCTTTCAATTTCGGATTGATGACAAAGTCAATTGCGCCAATATCCATCCCCATGAGCGTGACTTGCCCCTTATAGGTACCTGCCTGTACCTTCTTCGCGAGATCGACGAAAGCTGGACCAGCGACGATCACGGGCGAGGCGATCACCACTCCGCTCGGGTTGTCGTTTTGGTCGGAGTTAGCGCCAAAAGCGTAAATTCCCTTCTCTTTTGCAGCATCGAAAACACCTTGGGCCGCGGCGTTCGCCTGGTGAATGACGAAGTCAGCGCCTTGACTTATCGCCTGAAGTGTCGCTTGTTTTGCGGCCGCTATGTCGGAATCCTTGCCCGTGAAGATCTCAATTACTTGGCAATTGGGTTTCTCGGCGGTTGCTCCCGCTCGAAAGGCCTTGAAGGTGGACCGGATCGACGGAACGTCCGGTCCGCCTATCATCGCGACCTTTCCAGATTTGCTCATATCGGCTGCCATCATGCCGGCAAGGAAGAAGCTCTGCTCAAGGTAGAAGCGAAAGGCTCCCACGTTTGGAGCGGTTTTGCCACCTGAACTGCTAATGAAGATGGTCTTAGGGAAGTCCTTAGCGACTTCCATTGCAGGGTCGTTGTACTCGTATCCGTGGCCAATGACGAGGTCAAAACCCTGCTGCGCGTAGGCCCGCATGCTGTCTTTAATTTTCGTGCCTTCCGCTTCTTGGTTTTGCACGTCAGCGCCGAGCTGCGTCTTGATATCCTGAAGGCCGTTGTAAGCGAGGGCATTCCAGCCAGAATCGCTTACTGGACCCGGCGTGAGCAAAGCAACCTTAATCTGCTTGGCGGAGGGTACGTCCTTCTTGCCATCTGCCGTTGAATCTGCGGCCTTTTCGGCCGGTCCCGAGCATCCTACTGCAAGGACCAGAGCCAACAGTGGAAACAAACGCGCCATTTTCATCTTTTCATGTTATACGAGGCGGGCAGCACATTTGCCAGGTAAGCCACAGATTTTGCAATATGCAGGAGCGAAGACTCTCTCAGAAACCTGAGAGAGCCTTGGCTTTATGGCGACCAGTGACTAGCTACCGCTGTTCATTGCCTCGATCGCCTGATCGATGGCTCGCTTGATAAAACCATTGCCGCCTGAGATTGCTTGCATATCCGGGATAAGGGATTTATCCTTTCGCTCGGCAATTGCTTGGACCACGGCAAGCGTGGTTCGACCAGTAGTGGTCTTGAGACCCTGTTTCAGCGCCTCGTGGGTTTTCGGCTCCGACGCATCGTACGAGCCCATGGCTCGATAGGCGGCACCGCGGAGCGCATCGCCGTTCCCAGCGTCAGCGGCCTTGACAAGGATGTCGACTGCGGCGGCGTCCTTACCTTTGGCCATCGCACCGAACGCTGCCGATCGAATGACCTCGTTTCGCGATTCCATGCCAGTGGCCTTTCGAATGACGTCGGCGTTCGTCGCATAGTCCCAATCACCCAACGCGCCAACAGCCGCAGTAACCACGGCATAAGGCTGCTGATCGTCCACTAGGCTCCTGAACTTTTGAACCGTGGTCGGCGAGG
>JBBQMJ010000075.1:0-11083 GCA_038328815.1 Fimbriimonadales bacterium
AGCCCCTAGCAGCGGGGTAAGCAGTTTGTAGGCTTCGTTAATGCCTGCAACATCGTGGTGGCCGGTTCTGAAGAACGCCGCTGCAGAGAGAACAAGGATTGCCGCGTTCACGAAAAAAGCGAGACTTAGCGCGATGGTCGAATCCAGATAGACCATCTTAATCGCGTCCTTCAGATCCTTCAGGTTAGAGCTGTACTTGCGCGTCTGGACGATGGCGCTGTGCAGGTACAGGTTGTGGGGCATCACGGTAGCGCCCAGAATGCCGAGGGAGATGTAAAGCATCTTGGGGTCGCTTACAATTGCTGGATCAGGCAGGAATCCGTTGAGCATCGGCCCGATCGCGGGTTTGGCAAAGAAAATCTCGACGCCAAAAATAACCATCATCGACGCGATGAGGGCGATGACAAAGGCCTCAATGATGCGGAAACCCTTGCTCTGAAGCATGAGCACTAGCAGGACATCGCCAGCAGTTAGAGCCACGCCGAGCACCAATGGAATACCAAACAGCAAATTCAGCGCGATGGCAGCACCGAGTACCTCCGCGACGTCACAAGCGATGATCGCGATCTCGGCAGAAATCCAAAGGCATACAACCACCGGCTTCGGATAGGCGTCGCGGCAGGCCTGCGCCAGGTCCCGCCCGGTGACTATCCCAAGCTTGGCGCTAAGTGCCTGGAGAAACACCGCCATGAGACTTGAAATGAGCACGACGGAAAGGAGCCTGTAGCTGTACGCGGCGCCGCCACCAATGTCGGTCGCCCAGTTTCCCGGGTCCATGTAACCAACCGCAATGAGATAGCCCGGGCCAACAAATGCGAGAAGCCGCTTCCAGAAAGATGCGCCGATCGGAACCGAAATGGTCCGGAAGACCTCCGGCAGACTTGGCACGGAGACAGCCCGCCGCCAACCGGCAGTTGGCAACTCAGCGTGATGGTCCAGAGGCTCCCCAGTCTGCATAAGAACATAAGATGCTCGCGCACCCTAATTTAGTATAGGCTAAATTTATGAGCATCGGCATAATTTAGGTATGAATTAATAAGTTAAAGCAGTGCTAAACTATTTCCCAGTGTCGACAAACAGCCCCATCGGACCCTCGCACACGTTCACTCAAGCGAGGCAGGATCACGCCATTGAAACGGCGGCCGACTACGTCGAATTGATCGACGAGCTTCGTGAGAAAACGGGCGAAGCGCGGGGCGCCGACTTGTGCAAGCTCCTTGGCGTTAGCCACGTCACGGTCTCAAAAACCCTTCAACGGCTAGCAAGGGATGGGTACGTGGTTGCCAAACCCTATCGAAGCGTTTTTCTCACGGAAAAGGGTCGCATGTTGGCGGAAGCTTCGCGAGAGCGTCACAGGCTTATGGTGAGTCTCTTGGAACGTGTCGGCGTACCAACGGCCATTGCGGAAGCGGATGCAGAAGGGATGGAGCACCACGTAAGCGGCGAAACCCTTCAGGCAATAAAGGCGTTTCTCGCACAGTAATGAGCCCCGCTCCGGGATAATGTACGAATGCAGTATTACGTCGTCTCTCCAGACGGTCAGAAGTATGGTCCAGTCGATGTTCCCACGTTGGCTCAATGGGCTAAGGAAAGCCGGATCACGCCAGACTCGATTCTGGAATCGATGCAAGACGCCAGTCGCGTGCCAGCTTCGCAAGTGCCAGGAATCTTTGCCCAGGCTGCGGCAAACCCCTACGCCGACTATCCAACTCCCACTTCGTTCACAACTCAGCAGCGTCCGACAGGCGATTATGCGGGCGACGATGGCTCGAAAGACGTAACTTGGGCGTGGATCTGTTGCGGCGCGGGCTTCTGCTGCTGCTGTTTCGTGAGTATTGCCGGCATCATATTGGGCAACCGGGCGATGAAGAAAGGCAACCTAAAGGGTCAAGCGCCGATGATCGTTTCCATCATCGTCCTTCTCTTTGGATTGTTCTCTCAATATTTCTTCTGGACCGGTTTCGTACAAGGCTTCCAAAAGAGCCTGAAAGAGCAACAAACTCGCCAGCCTACGTTCAGTCAAAGAGTAGTTGCTCCCAGTTCAGCGAAGGCTATTTGATCGCGGCGGGTAAGTTGAACCAATGAGTTTTGTCGTTCCCACGGATGCCACCAGTTGGATCGAAGTTGAGCCGGAATCCGATTTTCCCATCCAGAATTTGCCCTTCGGAATAGCCGAAATCGGCGGCTCCTTCGAACTCGCTACAAGGGTTGGAGAGACCGTCGTCCTGCTCGGCCCGTTGGCAAGGGCAGGGCTGATCACTTGGGATGAAGAGCGGCTCATGGGCAGCAAGCCCACCATGTTGCAGGTTTCCGCCGAGGAACTTTCGAGCCTGCGCATGGAGCTCTTCGCGCAGTTGTCCAGCGAGAAACCTTTCGACGCGCTCCTAAAAGCCCAATGTCTACTGCCCGCCTCCATGGTTCAGATGGCGGTCCCAAAGGTCACGGCTTTCATCGACTTCTATTCGGGAATTAACCACGCCAGCAATGTTGGCCGTATGTTCAGGCCCGATCAACCGCCACTGCTTCCCAATTATCGCCATCTTCCAGTTGGCTACAACGGGCGCGCTTCCAGCGTGATCATCTCGGATCAGCCAGTCGTAAGGCCCAAGGGCCAAACGAAGGGAGCTGACGACACGGCCCCAACCTATGGCCCGACCAAGGAATTGGATTTCGAACTTGAGATGGGTTTCTATCTTGGCGAAGGGACCGAGATTGGCGATACGGTGCCGATTGAAGAGGCAGAAAGCAAAATGATCGGCTTCGTCCTAGTCAATGACTGGTCCGCTCGCGACGTTCAGCGATGGGAATACCAGCCCCTCGGGCCCTTCTTGGCCAAGAGCTTTGCCACCTCAATCAGCCCGTGGATCGTGACCCTAGACGCGCTTAGCCCCTTCCGGAAACAAGGACCTGCTCAAGATCCCGCCGTGCTTCCCCACCTCAAGCAACACGGCCCAGAACACTTTGATATAAAGCTGGAGGTTCTTCTCCAAACCGCCAAGGCGTCCAAGCCACAAGTCATCTCCCGCACGAACGCGCTCGAGCTCTATTGGAGCGCCGCCCAACAGCTAGCCCATCAAGCTTCCAACGGCACCCCACTGGAGGCCGGAGACTTATATGCCAGCGGGACGATCAGCGGAACCGAGCCGGATGCATTCGGCTCGATGTTGGAATTGACCTGGCGAGGAACCAAGCCAATCGTTATCGAGGAAACTGGCGAAGAGCGCAAGTTCCTAGAAGACGGCGATCGTCTCACATTCCGAGGCTACTGCGAGGGGCCTGAGTACAGGGTCGGATTTGGCGAAGTAACCGCTGAAATAATGCCAGCCCAGTAGCGGCTACTTAGCCGCGTCGGGTTGCTTCACGAAAGCTAGCTTGCCATCGGGCCCCCTCTGCGACGAGAGAACACCCTTTTCATCCGCGGTGAGTGTTTTTCCATCTCCAGAAAGGCTTAGAACGACGGGCTTATCCATCTTTTCCATGTCCTGCTCATGGAAATTCTTGCCCAGCATTGCCTTCGCGTTCTTGATGACTTCGTCCTTGCTCTTGCCGTTGAATTTCTTCGCGTGGAGGTTGATTTTGTCTCCGGCGATATCCCAGCTGCCCTCAATCGGGCTAGTGGCGATGACCATCTTGAAAGTCTTGTCAGGAAGAATTTCAAGTGCGAAAGTGATTCCGGCAGTGGCCTTAACCATGGGATCGTCCTGCTGGTCGGCGGCATAAGTCAACTTGCCGTCCCACCGGCCAACAGCTTGAGTGTCCAACGACTTCTTGCACCCGCCGGCCGCAATCAGACACAGGACGCCGACGGCGATAACGGAGAGAAAGGAGGGTCGCATAGCACTCATAACGACATTATGGGCCCGAAGGATTCCCGACGTCCCTTAGTCCGGCGCCCCAAGCCTCTTGAAGACCACCCTGCCCGAAGGCGCTAAAGGCCCAAGGAACGAGAGATTCCTTGAAATGTCGGACGTTCCAAGCGTCTTCACTTCTGGTCCAATGTCTAGGACAACAGGCTGGTCGGCTTTGCTGAAATCGACTTGAGGTATAAACGGATTTCCAGCCAGCTCCCTCTCAGCCCGCTTCTTAAAATCGGCTTTGGATTGTCCCGAAATTTCTAGGATATTGAGCGTGATTTTGCTCCCTTGAAGCGCCCAAGTGCCCTTTACAGGGATGACAGCAACCGTCATGTCAAAGGTCTTATCGGGCTTGAAATTGATGGTGGGCTCAAAGGAATCCGCACCTATGCGGAAAGTGCCGCCTCTTGAAGGGTCGGACGTCAGTTCCACTTTCCCCTTCCATTGGCCGATGATTCGATCCTCAAGTGAAGCCACGCTGCAGCCCGGAAGGACCCAAATTGCGATGAGTAACAAGCAGAAGGCATTGCCAAGACGCAGCATTGTTCGTCTATACGTCACAAATAGGTTCCTCATTCTCCAGGTCTCGAGTTACTAGCAGGACCTAAACGCGAATCCCCGGATGCAAGAATCGCTGGAACAGAAGCTCCAACCCGTACCAGAGGCTTACCAGAAGAGCCGTGCGAATGATGGCTTTCCAGGCTTTGTCCTTGTAGACGCGGACCATTGCGGTAGGAGAATAGAGAATCATCGCCGCCAAGGCTATGAGGGTTGCCGTGATTCCAACTTGAAAGTGAATCGTGGGGAACTGCGCGGCAATTAGATTTGCAATATATGGAAGCGTCGCGTACTCAAACAGCAGGACCACCATCATGAAGCTCCAAAGGTGGGTCGTGAAGACCAGATGCTCGACGAACTTGCGATGATGGCGCCCATAGAGTGCCGCGAAGGCGAACGTGACGGCGCCGCCCACAAGCATTAGATCCCGCGACTTGGCGTCACTTAACGCAGTGTTGTTGTCGAACATCCTCCGATTAACGAAGAAGGTGATGGCTTGCAGCCAGAAGAAGAGCTGGAAAGGCGAAAGATAGCGCGCCCGCACACCACTAATGTAAGCGCAAGTGAGTTCGCCAGGCCTTGTCAACAGGACGCGGATACTTCTCCAAAGCCTGGAATCATAGGAAGCGACAGCCGCGAAAGCGTCGTGAAAGAATCCTAAGATTGTCGGAACGGTAACAGACGTGCTTTGGCCGCACTCTGGGCAGAATTTTGAAAGCGCAACGGCGCCGCAATTCTTGCATGTCGGCCCCTCCGCCTGTTCCACAGTCGCATTATAGGACCATCCCTCTAACGGGGCTCTGCTAGGCCTGGCAAGCTACCGGTAAACTCAAACCGAAGCATGTCCAATTTCGTTGCAAGCGTTGGGATGGAAGTTCACGCCGAACTCAATACCAACTCCAAAATGTTCTGCCGTTGCCCGGTTGCCTTTGGCGGGGAGCCAAACACGCGTGTTTGCCCTGTGTGCCTAGGCCTGCCCGGCGCCCTGCCCGTGCCCAATAAGGCGGCAATTGAGATGGTGCTTCGCACGGCCCTTGCGCTGAACTGCACGATCGCAATGCAGTCCATCTTCCACCGAAAGAACTACTTCTATCCCGACCTTCCGAAGGGCTATCAGATTAGCCAGTACGGCGACACCAATCCACTTGGATACGATGGCTATGTCGAAATCCCAGTGTCCGGTGGTGGAACGAAGCGAATCAAGATTCGACGGGTCCATCTTGAAGAGGACACCGGCAAGCTCATGCACCTTCCAAACGGCGGCTCTGGGGTGGACTACAACCGCTCATCCGTGCCTCTCATGGAGATCGTTTCCGAATTTCCACCCGACATCACGAATGCTGAAGAGGCCAAAGAATATCTGGTCCAGTTGCGCAACATCCTGCTCTACTTGGGAGTGTGCGACGGCAAGATGGAAGAAGGCTCACTTCGCTGCGAACCAAACATTTCCATCCGGCCAGAAGGGTCCGAGACCTATGGCACGAAGACGGAGCTCAAGAACCTAAACTCATACCGGTCCGTTCAGTTGGGCGTTGAATATGAGGTCAGTCGGCAGCAGACCGCCATCGAGGCAGGCGAGACGATCAAGCAGGAAACTCGTGGCTGGAACGAACAGAAGCTGCAGAGTTTTCTGATGCGCGTCAAGGAAACGGAAAACGACTACCGTTACTTCCCCGACCCCGACCTGGCCCAAATGTGCTTCACCGATGAGCAGATCGAGGGCATGCGAGCAGACCTCCCTGAGTTGCCCCTGGCCAAGAGTTTGCGATACGCAAAGGATTTCGGCCTAAGCCCCTATGATTGCGGGGTTCTGGTCGCCGATAAGGATTGGGCGGCCTTCTTCGAGGAGGCTGTTGAGCTTGGGGGCGATCCAAAGGCAGTATGCAATTGGATGAACTCAGATTTCGCCAAACTCCTGAATGAGAGGGGAATTGCGGCAAGAAATAGCAATATTTCCCCTGCGCATCTGGTGGAATTGACCAAGCTTATTTACGAGGGGACGATCAGCGGCAAAATCGCAAAGGAAATCTTTGAGGAATGCTTTGAAAGTGCCCAAATGCCAAGTGAAGTCGTCAAAGCAAAGGGACTTACGCAAATTAGCGATCGAGGAGAAATCGATGGCATAGTGGCGAAGGTCCTAGAGGCTAACCCGGAAATAGTCGCAAAATATCGTTCTGGACAGCTTGGAGTGGCAGGGTTCTTGGTAGGCCAAGTAATGAAACAAAGTGGCGGCCGAGCGAACCCTGGACTCGTGCAAGAGTTAGTAAAAGAAGCGTTGGAAAAATGAAGACCAAACTATTTATCGTATGTGCGTTGATCAGCCTAGGTGCCATTGCCAGTGCTCAAGCCCCCGATCCCAATCGGATGTCCGCGCTTTGGCAGGCTGCCGATGAGAGACTGACGACGCAATACGATGACTGGTTCAAAGTCGGTGACTATCCTCGCATCGTCTCTGCTTTGCAGTACCTGCACGAGTTCGAGCCAACCGATTACGAAACCTTGACCAACCTAGGCTGGATGCTCGAAAACATTGACCGCTCAGACGAGGCTCTTGCTCTTTACATCGACTACCGCAAAAAGAACCCGCACATTGAGGACGCCGAATTCCCCGAGGTCAACTTCTACTACTCACGCAAGCTGTACACGAAGGTTCCACAACTCGTTGAACCCAAGATTGCAGCGAAACAGAGCGGACCATTCGCGATTCGGATGCTGGCTCACGCCTACGAGAAGATGAATCTGCTTTCAGACTCGCAGCGTGCTTGGAATGAGTACTTGGCTATTAGCCCAAGTGACCTCGCCGCCAAGGCAAACTTGAAGCGCGTCGAGAAGAAGCTCCAGTCCGCTAAGTCCTAAGTTCAAGCCATACTTGACTTATGATCCTGGCCGGGCTCCTGGCAGCCGTCGCATTATCTGATTCGTTAAAGATTCAGTCGGCAAAGGTCGACATAACACCGCCAGAGCCTCTGCCGATGGGAGGCTACACGGCGCGAGGCGCACGCCTCTTCGAACCTGGAGGCGACCACCTTTATGCACGGGCCAAGGTGATTAGCGGCCGTAAGCAGCGAATTGCCATCGTCAGTTGCGAGATGCTGACGATCCCGGGCAGCCTATACGAGGCCGTCTCGAAGCGAATTCCGAAGGACACCTTCCTGTTCCTCTCCGCAACCCACACCCACAGCGCCCCCGACAGCCAAATGCTGAACGACCGCATGACGTTCTCGATTCCCGGGATCGCGAGCTTCAAGGAACGCTGGCTGGATTGGTATGCCAGAAGGATTGCCCTTGCCGTTGTGAATGCCGAGAAACAGCAGGGCGTGGAAGTCGACAATGCCACGTGCCTTCAGTATCAGGAACCGTTTAATCGGGGTAGACGCCAAGGAGCCGTACCTGACCAGACTGCGACGACCGTTATGCTGAACCCAAAAAACAGCGGCCAAGCGGGATCAGATTTGTTCTTCAGTTACGCAGCCCACGCAACGCTCTATGGGCCAGAACGTATGCAACTGAGCGGGGACTGGCCGGGTGAAGTCGCGCGGCGTCTGGACTGCCCGGTGCTTGTTGGTGCGATTGGCGACGTTTCACCGCACGTTGACGGACGCACATCGGAAGAGATGATTCACTCGCTCGTAGCGGAACTGATCGAGAACAAAGTTACGAACCGACAATTGGTAATCCAGTTCGCCGGGGCAAACGTTCGAGCACTTCGTAGAACGATCAAATTGAACGTGATAATGGCGCATCCGAATATGGGGAAGTTCTATCATGCGCCTCAGCCCTTCGCGGAAAGCATCGTTCGCCAATTCGCCCCACCGGCCGCCAAAATTACGGCTTTGCGAATAGGCAAGCTCGCGATCATCGGCGTGCCAGGTGAGCCAACGTCCCACCTTGGCCGAGCCATTAAGGCGTACGGACTCTCCATCGGCTTTCGCTCAGTGATCGTGGTTAGCCACGTGAATGGCTGGATGGGCTATATCCTCGGTTCCGCAGACTACGACCAGGGTGGCTATGAGGCGACCCTGTCCTTCTACGGACGTGATGAAGGCGCCGAGGTTGTGAAAGCCGCGGACGAGGCGCTTAGGGAATTGGCAGGGCAAAGAGCTTAGGTATTAGGTATTAGGACCGCCCCAATACCCAATACTTAATACCGCCCCTACTTCAGCCTGACAGCTTCCGTAATCCGCTCCCACGGGAAGGACGAATTTCCGAAGTGGCCGTTCTTTGCTGTTGGCAAATACGTGGTGTCTCTAAGGCCGAGGTGAGCGATGATTCCCTTGGGCGAGAGGTCGAAGCAATCGCGCACCGCTCGCTCGATGTGAGCAGGGTCGCACTTTTCGGTCCCGAAGGTCTCTAGGTTCACGGAAACAGGCTGCTCAACACCAATTGCATAGGCCAAGGCAACAACAACCTTGTCCGCCATTTCGGCAGCAACAACGCACTTTGCCACATGGCGGGCCATGTAAGCCGCGCTGCGGTCAACCTTGGTCGGATCTTTGCCACTGAAAGCGCCGCCGCCGTGTGGGCACATGCCGCCGTAAGTGTCGACAATGATCTTTCTGCCGGTCACACCCGTATCCGCCTGGGGACCGCCAATTTCAAATCGGCCGGTAGGGTTGATGTGGAATGTGATTGGTCCCTCGACGTACTGTTTGTACTCCTCAAGAACCGGATTGATAATGTGCTTTCGCACAACTTCGGTGATCGCCTCGTGAGTCAGCGACGGTGCGTGCTGGGCGGAAACGACGATCGTGTCGATTGACCGAGGCAATCCCTTCTCGTCGTAAATGATTGAAACTTGGCTCTTAACATCCGGCCGCAGCCCGAGCGAAGGATGATCCCGTCGAACCTTAGAGGCGCGGCGTGTCAAGGCATGCGCAATTGAAATTGGAAGAGGCATCAGCTCAGGAGTCTCTCGCGCCGCCATGCCGAACATCATTCCCTGGTCGCCGGCGCCGCCGGTGTCAACACCCATCGCGATGTCGGGCGATTGCTCCTGAATGGCAACCATAACGCCGCAGGTCTTGCCGTCAAAGCCGAGTTCGGTATCGGTGTATCCGACTTCTTTAATCGTGTTGCGGACAATGTCGGCAACCTCGATATAACCGTCAACCGTGACCTCACCAGCAACAACCGCAAGGCCGCGCGTTAAGAGGGTCTCGATAGCCACACGAGCGTTCCTATCTTGCGAAAGGCAGGCGTCCAACAGGGCATCTGAAATCTGATCCGCAAGCTTGTCCGGATGGCCCTCGCTCACGCTCTCTGAAGTGTAAATTCTCATCGTTCCAACCTAGAATTGTACCCCCTCATTTATTGGGCGCCGGGGGAACGACAGACGGGAGGTTTGTGCCCTAAAGGCGCGAATCAGGCGGTTATACGAGGTCAGCGACTAGCGCGTCGAAAAGGCCACTCGCCCCAATTCTGAACGTTCTCGGATCGATCTGATCCTCGCCCAAGACCTCTTGGGTCGCCCTGATCCACGCTATCGTATCTTCTCTTGATTTGATCCCGCCGGCTGCTTTGAATCCGGTCCGTTTCCCTTTGAAATCGGCGATGGCCTGCAGAGCCGCGCGCCCTTGGTCAAGCGTTGCGGGCAACGGCGATTTTCCTGTCGATGTCTTGATGAAATCAGCTCCCGCCTTTAGGCAACTCGTGGCTGCGGCATAAATGGTGGCCCCGGATTTCAACTCCGAAATCTCGATGATTACTTTGAGACAGGCACGCCCAGCAGCTGACCGAAAGGCACTCACGTCGTCCTCAAGCGCCGCCCAATTGCCTTCCAGCGCATAGAAGCGGCGGATGACGACATCGATCTCATCGGCGCCCTCTTCCCGGCACTGTGCAACCTCTTGAATCCGTGCCCCAGTTGGGCTTAGGCCATGTGGAAAGCCTGCCGCAACCGTAGCTAGCTTCACGGGCGTATTGTGCAAACGTAGTTTTGCAAGCTCAAGAAAGGCAGGGAACACGCAAACAGCGGCCGGGTGATTTCCGCTCCGTTCGTAGGTTGAAAGGACCTTGTCCAGCAGGGCGTCTATCGACGCCGTCGTGTCCGCACCGTTTAGGCTAGTGACATCCAGCAGGCTGATCAGCTTGGAGTCACTCAAACAATTCACCGGTATTCTTTCTGTGCCCCGCATGGAAATTGAAGTTATCACATTATCGAGAAGAGTCCATGGCTAAATTGGACCTTAGTGCGTGGACGCCTAAGCTATTCCAATGTCTTCCAACGTATAAGCTCGCTACTTTTTCAGCCGATTTGGTCGCAGGAGTGACGGTCGGCCTAGTCGCTCTTCCCTTGGCGATGGCGTTCGCCATCAGTTCTGGCATGCCTCCGCAAGCCGGGATCTATACCGCCGTGGTCGCAGGCCTGATAACCTCCATCTTTGGCGGCACCAAAGGGCAGATAAGCGGCCCAACCGGCGCCTTTGTCGTAGTCATTGCTGGGATCGTGGCAAAGCACGGTGTCGACGGCCTTTTCATGTGCACGCTCATGGCGGGAGCAATCCTGCTGCTTCTAGGACTCACGGGCCTAGGCACCGCCGTGAAATTCATTCCTCGTCCGGTTATCGTGGGCTTCACTAACGGCATTGCGCTGCTTATCGCAAGCACACAGATCAAGGACTTCTTCGGCATATAGGTTGACCAGGTCCCTAGCGAATTCATGCCACGGCTTG
>JBBQMJ010000076.1:0-11077 GCA_038328815.1 Fimbriimonadales bacterium
ATCGGCTGCATGTTCCGAAGGTATAGGTCGCCGCCGTGCTGGGAGTATTTCCCTTCAGCGACCAGGTTTGCGGTGCCCCTTGTCATAGAGATTTGGGCTTTCATCGAGCTGAAGAATGCCAAGGACCCGGCTAGGTTATCCGTATTGCTTAACGACGTCCCCTTTTGGTCCAGAAGGGCTGTCTTGACGATAGACCAAACGCCAACCATCGGCCTTGAGGGAGCGTCGCCAAACCAGACTCTAACCATCTCCCAGTCATTCTTCCAAGGCTCGTCCTCCGCCCCCACTCCCATCGCTAATAGCACGACCAACGTTAACAGGAATCCGGTGGAAGAGCCCGGTTCGCGGTATTTGCGGACCTTTTTTCGTTTCTTCTTGGGCATGGACCGAAGCCCTGCTCCAATAGGCACGAAGCCGCACTCGTGGCAGATCTCTTCGCCAACGACCCAATCAACTCCGCACCGTGGGCATTTCCCAAGATCCACGGTTCAGATGTTACACTGCTGCGGCAAGCGTACGCCCAAGCCTTGAGGTATCCTCCCTGGGTCGGGATGTGGCTCAGCTTGGTAGAGCGCTCCTTTCGGGTGGGAGAGGTCGGCAGTTCGAATCTGCCCATCCCGACCATATTTCCACCCGGAATCTTCCACCATCTGGTTTAGGCGGAAGGTTTAGGCGTACGGGTGATCGGACTTACCCACAAGCCTCGACTCATCAGAGTGATTGGATTTGGATGACTCTTCTATCCGTAGGGGTCGGACTTGCCTTGTTGGCGTGGCCCTTCGGGCAATCTTTGGAATCAAATGACTAAGTTTGCGCGGAGGTTCACATGCGGAGTTTCCGCATCCTGTATACCGACACCAGCATTCTCTCGGCATTAGCAGGAGATGTGATAACGGGTTAGACCGCCTTCCCGAGAGCCCAGCCATTTGAAGAGCATCTCTTCTAGGAGGTTGCAGGTAAATGGCTTTGCAAGAAAGTCATCCATCCCGGCTTCAATGCAGGTTTCTCGGTCACCTTTAAGCGCGTTCGCTGTAAGGGCGACGATTGGCAAGTGTCTGCCCTTTTGCCGCGCCATGTGCTGTCGAATTGTCTTTGTTGCCTCGAGCCCATCGCAGACTGGCATCATCACGTCCATCAGGACAAGGTCGTAGTTGTTCTTAAGGACCTTTTCTATCGCGACTAAACCATTTTCAGCAACGTCCACAACGGAGCCCGTCCGCTCTAGAATCTTTAAAGCAACTTTGACGTTAATCACATTGTCCTCAGCAAGGAGGATCCTGAGGCCCTTGAATGACGTCGGGCCTTCGGGCCCCGTTGGAATCAAAATATCGGGCGTCTCGACTATGTCGGCTGGGACCTGAACATGAAACTCCGCTCCGCATCCTGCCTCGCTGATTACCCAAATCTTCCCTCCCATCAATTCGAGGAGTCGTTTGCAAATCGTTAACCCAAGTCCCGTGCCCCCGTATTTGCGGTGCGTGGAAATGTCTGCTTGCGTAAAGCTTTCGAAAATCGTATCAAGCTTTTCGCTCGGAATTCCGATGCCGGTGTCTTTTACGGAAAAGTCTACGCACGCTGACTTCCCCTCAAGCGACGCGTTCCACGACACAATGACCTCACCTCCGAGCGTGAATTTCAGGGCGTTACTTACGAGGTTCGAGAGTATCTGCCGTATTCTCACGGGATCGAGTCCGAGGCAGGGGAAGTTATCGGCGTAGGTTTTGGGAGCAACGCTCCGAAGGAGCGTATTCCCGGCTTTCGCGTGCGCTTGATAAAGGGCGACGACGTCTTCGACTACCTTGCCGATATCGGTTGGGCTTGTTTCGATCTCCAAACGTCCGGCCTCGATCTTTGAAAAGTCCAAGAGGTCGTTAATAACCCGCAGGAGAGTATCACCGCTGGATTGGATCGTCCGGATAGTGTCGAGGCTGTCAGCATCAATATCGCGATCAAGCAGTAGGCTTGTTAAAGCAATAACCGCGTTCAGCGGCGTGCGAATCTCGTGGCTCATGTTGGCTAGGAATAAGCTTTTAGTTACACTTGCAGCTTCAGCAGCTCTACGGGTCCGAACAAGTTCCGTGACATCGCGGAATGACCAGATCCTGCCGTAATGGGTGCCATCGTCACCAACAACTGGAGCGGAATAGCGATCCAAAACGGTTCCGTCTTTGAATTCAATTTCGTCCCGACTACGTTCGTCAGGATGAGAGTACAGGTAAGTAACCTTTTCAAGGAACTGTTCCGGGCTAGTCGTGAGCCCAACAACATACTCAAGTTGCGCGGAATCGTCCGGATTGTCGATGATTTCCTGGGGAAGTCGCCAAGTTCGCGCGAGCTGCCCGTTGGCAAGTAATTTGCGACCCTCGTTGTCTACGACAAGGATGCCTTCCATTGTTGATTCGGACTGAGCCTTTAGGAAGGCCGCCTGCCAACGGAGACTCTTCTCCATCTGGCGTTGGCTGGTGATATCGCGGAAGATGCAGATTCTGCCAAGTGTCAATTCGCCGAGCTTGAGTGGGTGACACCGGCGTTCGAACACACGGCCATCCAAGAGGTCGATGACGTCATCGGCGCATTCTCCCATATTGGAGATATTAGTGGCTTTGGCGGCAAAACCGTCTCGATCAACGACTTGGTCAAGCACATAGGCAAGCGACAGTAACGGGTCGCGGCTGTCGAATATGTTATCGGGCAAGTTCCACATCTCGGCCAACCTGCGATTGGCTCCGAGGACCTTCCCGTCTTGGGAAAAGAGCAGCACGCCGTCGGAAATCGACTCAATGAGGCCCTGAAGGATAGCTGAGAGGCGCCCAGCCTCATCAGTTGGCGCAATTGGTTGTGGGCCGCATGCCTCGCTGCGTCTCATGTTTTCTTCGTCCATCGGGCGAATGTTCCCATCTGTTCGACACTCTATGCCATTATCAGATCGAAGCCACGCTGCGACCACGGCCTAATTTGTTGGCAATGCGGCAAGAAAAGGCCCCTGGTAATTAGAAGCAGCTCCACGTTAGAGGCATCTGGCGTACTTGTTCCGGACGGCTGCCAATAATAGCGGATCGCGAACCTACTCCGGAATTATTGGTTCGAAGCAAGCCTCGGAGCGGTTCTTACGGACGGCGTTCGGGTGGAAAATCATTCCGTTCATCGCAATGTAAACGCCATGAGGAAGGCATTGCAATGCTCCAAGTGCGAAAGCGATATTGAATGGCGCGTCGGAATGCTTGAAGTTCGCAGGCGTGAGCGAGCCTACGAGCACGATCGTCTTGCCCGGTACGCCCACGAGGGCCTTGGCGGTCTCCACCATCGTGTCCGTTCCGTGCGTGATAAGAATCTTTTCTTCTGGTTGCTCCGCGAGTCGCTCGCGGATGAGTGCGCGGTCTTTATCGGAAATATCCAGGCTGTCTTTGCGCAGGATAGACTCAATGCGGAAAGGGAACCTGGCGCCGCCTTCTTGCAGGATTTCTTCGATCCCAGGCCCGCCAACCTGATATTCGCTCTTGGCGTCGAAGTAGACCTTATCGATCGTCCCGCCAGTTGTTAGGATGCATGTGGGTTCGGTTGCCATTTGTTGCTTTTCTGACAGCCGACCAGGCGCTGCCCCCAGATTTCTAATCTGAAGGCTACCCTCCTCGCTGGGCTGCCGCCATGAAGAATGGCAGGCCGATGGAGGGAACCCGTACGATCGGGTCCGCTCCTGTCGTTGACAGCTGCAGGCTCTCACCATGTCGCCAGTAGGCGCCGGATGCGTTGTGCCGGCGTTCTGAATGTAGAATCTCAACCCACAGCTGAATCCCAGGACGGGCTTGGATCTGACGGTGCAGTCCCCCTCAACCGGCCGGTCCTAATTAACCGCCGTCACTCTCGATTTCCTCCTCTGTCCTGTCGTCTTCACCACCTTCCTCATTGCCAGCAGTCTGCCTTGCCGCAGCCGCCTGAGCCGCAGCTTTGGCAATTTCAGTAGCTTTCTGCACGAACTTGGTCGGCGGACCAACTGGGTCTGGAAGTCCCTTTGCGGTTGAAATCGGCTTGAGGCCGTTTTTCGTGAGAACGGCATTGAAACCGGACAGGTCTTTGGAATTGATCGTTTTCCAGTTCTCTATCGCCGTCTTCAATTGGACGTACGCGGTTGCGAAGGCCATGGTCTGAGGATCGTTTGGCTCCATATCGCCAAAGTCTAAAGTCTCAAGCTGTCGCACGAACGCCGCGTTTACCGAGGTGAAGCTCGGCGGTCCGCCAAACCCTCCTCCTCCACCAAAACCTCGTCGCCCTGTAACAACTCCGCCTGCTGCCGAAAGTTTCGCGTCGAAGTCCGTCACAGCTGCTGCCACATCGGGATTCGCTTTACTAATCTCCGCTACCAATGCACGCATGGCTGACACCTGATGGTAGCCATCCGCCGCCTCCGCTGCTGCATCGTATAGGTTCATGAGCAAGTTGTGTTGATCCTGGAGTTCCGGTGCCCTTGCCGGGGACCGCGGGTCATTCTTGACCGTGAAGGTCTGCGAATACGACTTACCATCCACAGTCAGCTTAGCCGTGTACGTTCCCGGCAAGGCTAATGGGCCTTCGGGGCTAAATGGCGTCTGGCCTGGGTTTGCCCCCATCACGCTCGACACGTCGCGTGAAAATGCTGGTGTACCGTCGTGCCTAATGTTCCAGCTGACTCGGTTCAGACCAAGTTCTGCCGGCATCGGCTTAGGTTGCTCAAGCCAGAAGTCAGGCACGGGCGCTAAGGGATCCGTTGAAGGCGGGATGGCGGCGCTCGACATATGTCGGATCACCTTGCCCGAAGAGTCGCTGATCTCAAGTGTCAGCGGTCCCGAAGGCTTTGCACCGAGCGAGTAATAGATCACCGCGCCAAGCGGGGGGTTGAGCGCATGTGGCACTTCGGGCGGGAACGGCGTGTCCCCATTCACATTTCGGCGGACGCGAATTGCGTCTTCCGGCTTGAAAAGGTGGGCTGCCTGCGATGCAATTGCAGACGTCAATTCGCGTAGCGGCGAATAGTCGTCCAGCACCCAGAAGCTACGCCCGTAGGTTCCGACAACAAGGTCGTTCTCGTGAATCGCGATGTCACGGTAGGAAGTATTTGGCAGGTTCAGCATTAGAGACTGCCAGGAATTTCCATCGTTGAACGAGACGTACATCGAGCTTTCCGTCCCAGCAAAGAGCAACCCCTCACGCTTCGTGTCCGCTCGAATCGCACGGGCGAAGCTGCCGCTTGGCTGATCCGTTGGTAGCCCGTTCACGATCTGGGTCCACGTCTTGCCGAAGTCGTGCGTGCGGTACAGATACGGCTTATAGTCCGCCATATTGTGCAGATCAACTGCCACATAAGCCGTCCCTGCATCCTGGTGCGAGGCGTCGATCATTGAAATATCGGATCGCGTCGGGCTTGGCAGGTTAGGAATCGTGACGTCATCCCAAGTCGCACCGTGATCTTTCGTCACTTTGATCAGCCCATTGTTTGTGGCAACCCAGATCGTGCCCGGCGCGACCGTTGAAATAGAGAATGACTCGATCGAACCACCGCGGGGACCGGAGCGTCGCCCCCCAGTGTCGAATCCGGTTGTGGGAGCAGCAGGAGCTTCGGGCACTTGCTTGCCCTCTCCCAGGTCCGGACTTAGCTTCTTCCAGTGCAGGCCTCCATCAATAGTCGACATCAAATACTGAAATCCAGCCAGGAGTTCGTGAGGGTTCACCGGCGAAAAGGCGATCGGCTGATTACCGACGCGTCGCAGCGGCTCGGTGGGGCCAACACTCGGGCTGACATTAATCCACTGGCCACTCGGATAAGTCACCTTGACGATTCCGCCGCCAGGACCGCCCGCATAGCTGATCTTCGGGTTCAACGGGTCGGCGACGATAGAGCCGAATTCATAACCTGGATGAGGAAGCCAATCCATTGGAGTGATCTCACCGAGGTTGCCACGGCTGCTGGTTGCCACAGATCCGCTGTCCTGCTGGGTCGCATAGACCCAGTAAGGAAACTGATTGTCGACGGAGATGTGATACACCTGAGCAGTCGCCTGGTTGTACCAACTGCCCCAGGTAGTGCCAGCATCCAAAGATATGACCGCCCCCTGGTCGCCACCCAAGAAAATGCGGTTGCCGTCGGTGGGGTCTATCCACATCTGTTGGGGATCATCGCCACCAGGCGCGCCCTTAAACCCTGTGAAAGTAACGCCGCCGTCAGTTGATTTGTAGCTACATGTGGCGAGCGTATAGACAATGTCAGGATTCTTGGAATCCACGTAAACGCCTGAAGTGTAGTTGCCTTGGCCGTTGGCGATTCGGCGGTCGCTGGTTGCCATCTTGCGCCAAGTGGTTCCGCCATCATCCGAGCGGTACAGCCCGAAGGTCCCAATCAAGAACACGCGCTGCGAATTGGTGTTCATGGCGACGGCGACGCACGTGCGGCCAGTCATTGAAGGCAGGCCACCACCGGTCACTTCTGTCCAAGTCACTCCCTCGTCGGTGGACTTGTACAACGCTGTCCCCTTTGGGGGCGGTGTATTCGTTGCAGCCGCACCGGCTCCGCCACGGACTGGAATAGTCCCCGGAGCCGAGTAGTGGCGCACCGTTGTTGCGAACATCACATCGGGGTGATCATAGGCCCAGGCGATGTTTTGAGCGCCTGTCTCGTTATCGACGTAGAGAGTCTTCGTCCAGTTCAGCCCACCGTCTGTGCTGCGAAAAACGCCACGCTGATCTGTATGGGTGTGGGGATTGCCTTGAGCAGCAATCAGAACAATGTTAGGATTGTGTGGATCGACAAGCAGTGCAGGAATCTGCTTGGTGTCATCCAGTCCCATATGCTGCCAGGTCTTGCCTGCATCCGTGGATTTGTAGACGCCATTGCCCTCGTTGATGCCGCCTCCCGTAATGATGTCGCCGGTTCCCGCGTAAATCGTATTCGGATCGGAGGGTGCGACCTGAATAGAGCCGATGCAGGAGACATCCTTAATTGAGTCGAAAACGGGGTACCAGGTCTGGCCCGCGCTGGTCGTTTTCCATATGCCGCCAAGTGGAAGCCCCATGTAGAACACGCCTGGTTGGCCAAGGGCGCCCGTTACCGCAGAAACGCGGCCGCCACGGAATGGTCCTATGTTGCGCCACACGAGTCCGGAGTAAAGCCTTGGATCAACTGTCTGGGCCGATCCTACAGTTATCAAACTCAGGGCAAGCGCCAAAACGCCAAGTGGACGAATCAAGAAACTTACGTTCTTCTTCAAAGCTAAACTCCCTCAACCTGCGGAATATACGGTTGGACGAATCACCGGGTTCCGGCGCTGTCCTGCCGGGGGCGCGCAAGATTTCGCGACGCCCGGCAAAAGTAGCATACTTTGCCGATTCGCGGTTCTTGTGAGAATCCTTTAAGTTCCGCCTAGCCCCTGAATCCGGACATGTGGAAATATGCCTCGTTCCACCTCAGCACATTTCTAAAGGTGTTGAGGTTCGTAGATTCGTCGATGACGACGATCTCGATTCCGGCTAGCTCGGCGAAGTCCCTCAGATGCTCGGAAGTAACCGAGTAGCTATAGCCGGTGTGGTGGGCGCCGCCACCGTAAATCCAGGCCGCACAGGCGGTCTTGAAGTCGGGCTTGCACTCCCAAAGCGCCCGCGCTACCGGGAGCTTTGGAACGGGCCTTGGCCTGATCGCAGTAACTTCGTTGACGATCAGCCTGAACCTATTGCCTAGGTCAATCAGAGACGCATTCAAGGCTGGCCCAGCGGCGGCATTGAATACTAGCCTGACGGGGTCATCTTTGCCGCCAATTCCCAGCGGATGTATCTCCAATTTGGGCTTGTCCACGGCGATCGATGGGCAAATCTCCAGCATGTGAGCGCCTAAGACCTGCGGACATGCAGCGTCAAGATGGTAGGTGTAGTCTTCCATAAAGGAGGTTCCTCCAGGCAGTCCCTCGCCGATCACCTTCATGGCGCGCAGGAGTGCGCAAGTCTTCCAGTCCCCTTCCGCCCCAAAGCCATAGCCTTCTGCCATGAGCCGCTGAACCGCCAAACCGGGTAGCTGCTTCAATCCGCGCAGGTCTTCGAACGTTGTCGTGAAGCCCTTGAATCCCCCTTGCAGGAAGGCGCGAAGTCCTAACTCAATTCTTGCGCCATCGCGAAGAGATTCGTGTCGAGCGCCGCCTTTCCGAAGCTCTGCTGAAACATCGTAAGCATCTTCATATTGGGTGCACAGGCCATCGACCTCGGCATCCAACATGCTATTCACTTCTTCAACAAGATCGCCCACACCGTAGCCATTCACCGAGAATCCAAACTGGGCTTCGGCGGCCACCTTGTCGCCTTCCGTCACAGCGACCTCGCGCATATTGTCGCCAAACCGGCAGAATCGCGCTCCCTGTAAGTCACTCCACGCCCTCACGACCCGGGCCCATGCGCCGAGCCGATCTTGGACCTCAGGATCTTGCCAATGGCCAACGACAACCTTGCGCTTAAGGCCAAGTCGAGTGTGGAGGTACCCTGCTTCTCGGTCGCCATGGGCCGATTGATTCAAGTTCATAAAGTCCATATCGATGGTCTCCCATGGAAGGTCTCGATTGAACTGCGTGTGTAAATGGGCGATCGGCTTGCGCAGGGAAGACAGTCCGCGAATCCACATCTTAGCCGGCGAAAACGTGTGCATCCACAAGATCAGGCCAATGCAATTAGGGTCGGCATCTGCATCGCGGCAGAGATTTCGGATTGTATCGGGATCAGTGAGGACGGGTCTGAATACCACACGCGTCGGAACGCTGGCACAGGTATCGAGCGCTTTGGCGATTGCCTGCGCGTCGGTAGCCACTTGCTTAAGAACGGCCTCGCCATAAAGGTGCTGACTACCAGTTACGAACCAAATTTCAACGTTGCTCATTTCTATGTGTTCCGATCCTACCGCAGGCAAGATTCCAAGCGCCTGGGAATATAGTTAGATATGAATACAGTGGTGAGTCTGCCAGATCATGTGGTCGACGCGTCTAAATCCGGCGCGGGCATCCGGGCCGGATGTGCCTCGTCGCGAATCGAGAGAAGCACTTTCATCACGTTGCCCAAGTCAGCTGCCCGATTCTTGCCACCAAAGCTGTCGTGTAGGGACATGTACAAATTGTAGAGCCGAGCGTAAGTCTTCACGGCCGCCGGATTAGGCACAAACACGGTTGGTTTCGTGCCCGTCATTGCGGTCTGCGCTTCAAGGGTTGAGGCGTGCGCCCCTCCAGCCACCGATGCGAAAATTGCGGCGCCAAGCGCGCAGGTCTGCGCGCTCCGACTGATCTTCATCGGTCTGTTCGTGACGTCCGCATAGATCTGCATGACGAGCGCGCTTTTTTCGGAGATGCCGCCGCAGTTCACGACCTCCTCCACCTTCGCACCGAATTCTTCCATGCGACGAATTATTGTCAAGGCTCCAAAGGCAGTCGCCTCCACCAAGGCCCGGTAGACCTCCGGTGCAGTCGTATGAAGCGTCTGCCCAACGAGCAATCCCGTTAAGCGTTGGTCAACAAGCACGGTGCGGTTTCCGTTATTCCAGTCCAGGGCAAGCAGGCCGCTCTCGCCAGGCTCGAGCTTCGCCGCCTCCTCGCTCATGGCCACGTGGGGGTCGACACCTTCCTGGACCGGACATAGGTTCTGAACAAACCAATTAAACAGGTCGCCAACGGCCGACTGTCCCGCCTCAATTCCCAACATTCCAGGAAGAACCGACCCGTTCACGACGCCACACATGCCGGGAATGAAAGGCAGCTTGCCATCGAACGGCTCGGGCGCCACCATGATGTCGCAGGTGCTGGTGCCGATGATTTTGACCAGCGTCCCTGCTCGAACGCCGCTTCCAACTGCGCCCATATGGGCGTCAAATGCACCCACGGCAACTGGAATGCCTTCAGGCAGTCCCAGCTTTCTAGCAATCTCGCCATCGAGTTTGCCTGCTTCTTGGTCGCTGGTGTAAGCCATTTCGAATAGCTGGTCGCGAAGATCGGCGAGGCGTGGATCCAGGCTGTACAAGAATGTTTTGGAGGGCAACCCACCCCAATTTGGATTGAAAAGCGCCTTGTGGCCGGCAGCGCAGATGCCACGCCTCAATTCGCTTACGTTCTTAGCTCCAACCAGGTGAGCCGGCACATAATCGGCAAGCTCAATCCAGGAGTCAGCAGCGGCAAACACATCAGGCGCGACCCGGGCGCACCGAAGAATTTTCGCCCAGAACCACTCAGAAGAGTAAGTCCCACCAACCATCTTCATATAAGGGAAATTGCCTTCTTCTGACTTCCTCGTAATCTCTGCGGCCTCGGCGTAGCCCGTGTGATCTTTCCAAAGCCAAGCCATGGCATGCGGGTTGGTGGCGAAACGCAGGTCCAGGCCAAGCGCCTGGCACTGGGCATCAATTGGTAGGGGTGTTGATCCAGTGGTGTCTACGCCAATGCCAATCACCCTCGACGCTTCAAAGAACGGGTCTCGCGCGGCCTCATTCAATGCTTCGGAAATCGTCTCATAGAGTCCTTGGATATAGTCGGCGGGGTGTTGACGGGCGAGGTGCGCCTCAGAAGCGTCCTCAATGACCCCATCGCGGCCGTGAGCATAGTTCCAAACGGCGGAACTTATCTCGGCGCCGTCGTTGCACCGAACGATCAGGGCACGCACGCTGCTGGTGCCGTAATCAAGACCAATAGCATACGAATGACTAGACATGTTTCAATTTCTATTTACCCGCGGAAGACGCGTTGATGTTGAATTAATTCCTCTGCGGGCCTCCCATATAGCTAAATCGCTAATCAAGGTGAAGAAGTATCCGGCGCCAAAAGGTAGTCTCGCAGCAGGAAAATGGCAACCACGCAGTTAAGAGAAGAGGTCTGTCAGGTAAATCAAGCCCTGATGAGGGCCGGGCTTGTCACAATGCACAGCGGAAACGCTAGTGGTTACGACCGAGGCTCGCAGACCGTCCTCATCAAGCCGTCCGGCATGGATTACGACAAAATTACGCCTGATAACCTCGTCGCCGTCCATCTAGAGACCGGGATGGTCATGTCGCAAGGAGCGCGCCCCAGCGTCGACCTCCCCCATCACCTGTTTCTAT
>JBBQMJ010000077.1:0-11003 GCA_038328815.1 Fimbriimonadales bacterium
ACGCCGTCCTCAACAACGACATTATTGGATCGGATAGGAACACCCTCGGGCAATTCGACTCCCGGGAAGTGCGCCTGTTCTCCGATGCGGCTCCCTTGACAGAAAGCAGGGAGCTTGCCCGCTTTGCTGAGTGGCTCATCAGAACAGCCGGCCCGTTTAAAATTAAACTCGTGTTTCGGCCCGATCGGTACCTTAGAGGAGGCGATCACCTTTCCTTCAATGAGCTTGGTTTCACAGCCGTTCGCTTCACCGAGGTCTACGAAGACTTCACGCATCAGCACAATGCGCGGGACTTGCCAGAATTTGTGAATTATCCATATCTCGCCAACGTGGCGACCGTTAATTGGCGACTGTCTGAAGCTCTTGCCAGTGCGTCAGAACCCCCGACCGATGTTCGAATTGAAAGGAAGCTTTCACAGGACACCGCCATAGGTTGGAAAGACAGCGGATCAGATTACCTGCTTTATGTGCGAGACACCGCAAGCCCCGTATGGCAAAAAGCGTATTCAATCGGCCGGGTGAATAACTTTACTGTCACGGGGAGGAACAAAGATGATTACATCTTTGCCATTGGCGCTCGAGGCGGCATCCCGGTCATCGCGAAATGATCATTTGCGGCAAATAAAAAGCGTTCAGGAATCCCCGAACGCCTTCCACAAATCTTAAACGAGTTTTACTTCTTGGCGTGAGCAGCGAAGTTGCCTAGAACGTCCAAGATCAGCATAAGCGCCATGAACGAGATACCCGTGTAGAGGGTAACCTTCGACATGATATCGTCGAAGCTGGCCTTACCCTTAAAGCTTGTCCGGACACCGCCGCCGCCTGACATGGCATCACCTTTGCCGGTCACGAAAACCAGCAACGTGAACATAATTGCGATCACGATACCAACGCCGGTAAGAATGGATGTGAACAGTACCACGAGCCGGAATTATACCTAAAAGAGCGGTAAGAGGTCAGAGCGCCCGAATGCGGCAAGAACCAACCAGGTCAGGCCAGTCATGATGGCCGCGCCTGCCATGACGTGGAGCATTCCGCTGTTTAGAATTCTGCCCACGACGTTTGGAGCCGTTACGTGCGCCCGGTGGTATTTCTCGAGGAGGTCCTTCCCGGATTTGATTCCCAGGTCCAACTGTTTCTCGGTTGGTGGCTTTGTCGTAATCCAGTACTGGGCAAGGGATCCCAGTGGTTTCCAAAAGATCAGGGTTGCGATGCCGGCCAGTACAGTCCTGATGCTTACATCGACCCCGCCTAGGAAGCTCGCGCCTAGAATTCCGGTGAAGATGGAAAGGCCAACGACCAAGTTGGTGCCGCACCTAGGATGGACTCGCGGCATTCGCTGAACGGTCTCTCGCGTGAGTTCCTCGCCGCGCTCGATCGCATGGACTACCTTATGTTCGGCGGCATGGATTCCTGAGAGCGGGACAAGCCGCATTTGAAGGAGGAAGGCAAAGCCAACCAAAAAAGGTTCGATCCCGGCAATAGTTCGATCAGAAATTCCGTGGTGTGATGCGAATGCTTCGATCAGTGATACCACGACCACCGCAAGTGTAAGCATCAGCGACATGGCCATTCCAGTCGTGACAAGCGCCCATTGGCTGACGCCGGCACCCAGCGAGCCTGTGGTCAGGTAAACGCCATAAGGCGTCGCCATTCCGCCAATCATTGAGGGCCTAAGCGGCAGATATCTTCGTTGGAGCAGGTCGGATGGCTGTAGAATCCCTGCAACATGTCCTAAGTCATCCGCGACGACAAGGGCTTCCGAGCCGCCCGTATCGAACTGCCGCAGGGCCTCGGCTCCAGTTGAATATGGGCGGCATTGCGGCGCAGGCTCCATCGCAAGGGTAAGCGGATCGTTATGCTGAGCGCCGTCGCCAAGGGCCCTGATGATGCCCGCCTCGGTAACGACGCCAACAAGTTTGTTACCTTCGAGTACGCAGATCATTGGCGAGGCGGAATCGCGAAGGCAAGTGGCTGCGACCCCCATGGAGTCCTCAATGAATACCGAGGACGCGTGACGCATGAGCGACCCGACAGGCTGGTTTAAGAACGCTGGCTGCATGGATTTGACTAACTGCTGCGGGACCATTCATTATTGACTACGCCTGCGGAATCCTGCTGCGCTTTCTTCAGCATAATGAACCCAGCATAAAGATGAAGAAAATCGGAGTTATAACAAGCGGAGGCGACTCGCCCGGCATGAATGCCGCGATCCGCGGTGTCGTACGTGCTGCGATTGGCAAGGGCTGTGAAGTCACTGGATTCCTTCATGGCTACGAGGGGATCATCCGGGATGAGTTCCTGACTCTTGATTCCAAAGCCGTTGGCGGCATCATCGGCCACGGTGGCACGATCCTTAGAACGGCTCGAAGCAAGGACTTCATGGCGAAAGAGGGCCGAGAGAAAGCTATCGAGTGCCTCGGCCGACATGGCATTGAGGGCCTTGTTGTCATCGGTGGAGATGGATCTCTGACCGGCGCCTTGAAACTCCACGAGGAATTCGATTTTAAGGTTATGGGCGTGCCTGGCTCCATTGACAACGACATTTCCGGCACCGACTATTCGATTGGCTTTGATACTGCAGTAAACACCGCGTTGGAAGCCATCGACCGCGTTCGAGACACCGCCTACTCTCACGAACGAGTTTTTGTTATTGAGGTCATGGGCAGGCGAAACGGTTTCATTGCGGTTGAGGCAGGACTCGCCGGCGGCGCCGAAGCGATCATGATTCCCGAAGTTCCTTATTCGATGCTGGATATCTGCGACAGCCTGCGCTCGGCAGCAGCCCGCGGAAAGAGGAGCAGCATCATCGTCGTCGCAGAAGGCGCGATGCGTGCATCTGACATCAAGGAATTCATTCAAAAGAACACTGGCTTTGAAGCTCGGTACCTGGTTTTGGGCCATATGCAACGCGGTGGCAGCCCAACTGCCTTCGACCGCGTGCTCGCGCTCAGGCTTGGGTCTTATGCGGCAATTCGATTGGCGGACGGGTTTTCGGGTGAGATGGTCGGCGTGGATGGCAACAAGCTGGTGGCCCACCCTCTGGGATACGTGCTCAGCACGGAGCGTAATGTCGATCCTAAGAAGCTCGATTTGGCTGAAGTCATGGCGTTGTAGCCTGGGGCAGGGACGCTGCGCCAGCGTCTTCCGGAAGCCAATGGGGGCTTCGGCGCTACCAAGGGCGGCAGAGAATATCTGCCTTTACATATCCATTTGTCAGTTCCGGAACGCCGGCAAGACGCATCCGGCGCCTACTGGTGCCTGGCTAGCGTGGCTTGATTAAATCGATCGTCTGAATTCGGACCGTAAGCCGAGGCCCGTATGGTTCAGCGCGTAGAAGCAAACACGCGTCACAATGAAAGCTTATGGCTAGCACTCTAACGCCAACCGATAGGCCCACTTCAGTCGGAGAGGTCCTATTTGAGGTCGAGAGCGATTTATCGCACTCGGGCCGGTTTGGCGTTGCCCGATTGGTTGTAACCGAAGACACCGTGTTCCGCTATGGATCAACGCCAATGGGCGATGAGCTAGTGGATTCTTGGCCGGTTAAGGCTCTAAAAGAGCCGCGAACGGAAGATCTCGTAGGGGCAGTTACGTTGCTTGCTGACCTTAACGGCCATACAGTTGAACTACTGAGATCGACGTCCGGAAAGAGCCTGTTGCTGGCCGGCGCCGAGAAAAAATTACGCGCAATCGTCGAAGGTAAGCCGGTTCCAGAAGTTGATACGAAATCACGCCTTTGTCCGAAGTGTAGTCGGCCGCTGCCGGAAGACTCTGACATCTGCATGCGCTGCCTGAATCGAGGTAAGACGCTGCTGCGCCTTTTTAGCTACGCCATGCCGTTTAAGTCGAGGCTGATTATGGGTGCCGTCTTGAGCGTCGGCGGAACCGCCCTGTTGCTTGCACCTCCATATGTCACCAAACTGCTCGTTGACAATGTGCTGACCCAGCGCCAAGTGAATCTGTTTATTCCGCTTATCATAGCGTTGATCTGTTCAAGATTCTTATATATGGCTATCGAAATCGTACGTGGTCGCAACGTCGCGTTTCTTGGCATGAAGATCACGATTTCCATTAGAAACAGCCTGTTTGCCAAGCTGCAAGAGCTATCGCTGAACTTCTACGACAAGCGGAACGTGGGCTCAATCATGTCGCGAATGACAAACGACACAGCGGCTCTGTATGACGTTTTGATTGATGGCGTGCCGGTGATTTTGAACCAGGGCATCATGTTGATCGGCATTCCCGCCGCAATGCTGTCCATGAATTGGCATATCGCCATTTACGCATTACTGCCAATACCGCTCATTCTCCTTGCCGTTAGGTGGTTCAGGAAAAAGATGATGAGGGTCTGGAGCCGATTCTGGCACTCCTCGTCGCGTCTTAGCGGCGCGCTGAATGGCGTCCTCCAAGGCACGCGTGTTGTCAAGGCTTTTCACGGAGAAACGCGTGAAGTGAAGCGATTTGATAGGCGTGTGAGCGACCTCGCAAACCTGGGCTATCAGGCTGAAGGGAGCTGGGCAACTTTCTTTCCCATGGTCCTCTTTACGATGGCTACTAGCGGCTTCGTCGTCTGGTTCGTTGGGGGCCGCGGAGTACTCGATGGCAAGATGACCATCGGGGAGCTAACGGCGTTCATGGCGTATGTGGCGATGCTTCAACAGCCGTTAATGATGTTACAACGAATCGTTGATTGGACGTCTCGCTCATTGACTGCTGCAGAACGAGTGTTCGAAGTCATCGACACGCCCATTGAAATCGAGGACTCTGGCAACGCAGTCGCAATGCCGTTGGTCAATGGAGATTTGGTTTTCACAGACGTCCACTTCGGCTACGACAAGGCACGCGAAATCATACACGGGATTGATTTGGAAGTGAATGCGGGCGAGATGATCGGTCTCGTGGGTTCGTCAGGCGCTGGTAAATCAACGCTGATCAATCTTCTCATGCGCTTCTACGATCCAACCCAGGGCACGATCAAGCTTGATGGCGTTGACCTACGCGATATCAAGATCGAACACTTCCGGCGTCAAGTTGGAGTTGTCATGCAGGAGTCGTACCTGTTCCCTGGCTCGGTAAGGGACAACATTGCCTACGGCCGTCCCACAGCTACCTTGGAAGAAATCATGGACGCGGCGATGGCCGCTAACGCTCACCATTTCATAGTCAACTTTCCAGATGGCTACGATTCCTATGTTGGAGAGCGCGGTCAACGTCTGAGCGGCGGCGAGAGGCAGCGCATTGCGATAGCGAGAGCCATCCTGCACAACCCGAAGATTCTTATCCTTGACGAAGCGACGGCAAGCGTCGATACTGAAACCGAGCGAATGATTCAGGAAGCCTTGGAGCGACTAGTTGAGGGCAGGACAACCTTCGCAATTGCGCACCGACTCTCAACTCTGCGTAATGCCGACCGACTGGTTGTCATGGCTGAGGGACGTATCGCTGAAATCGGGACACACGAAGAGTTGCTTGCTAAGGATCAGGGAATCTACGCCAAGTTGGTTGAAATGCAGCATCAGATGCACAAGGTAACGGACAACTTCCTCGTAGAAGGCTCGGATGATTGATTGCTGTCTTTGGCTGGCGCTAGCGCTTTCCAAGCAGGTTGTTGTCTGCATTGATCCAGGGCATCCTTCCGAAGTAGGCAACGGGTCGCACGGGAAGACGCTCACCGAGATTCATGCCAACTGGATCATGGCCAAAGCGCTTGAGTCGCGGCTCTCCGCGAAAGGGATTAAGGTCGTCCTCACTAAGCATTCGGAAAATGAGTTCGTTAAGAACAAGCGAAGGGCCGAAATCGCCAATTTGTCGCATGCAGACTTGCTCATTCGCCTCCATTGTGACGGTTCACCGGGAAGGGGCTTTGCCGTTTACTATCCCGAAGCGCCGGGGCATGACGGGAAAGTTGTCGGTCCTTCTGAATGGGTGCGCAAGAAGAGCCGCGTTGCTGCTCAAGCATTCTTCTCTGGCTTTGCCCACTACCCTGGGCTTGGGCTGTTGAACAACGGGTTGAAAACAGACCGACAGACTGCGGTAGGGAAGAAGAACGGCGCCCTGGCAGGTTCGATCTATTCGAAAGTGCCGGTTTTGCTCATAGAGATGGCGACTCTAACAAATGCATCTGACGAAGCGTTGATGGCTTCGGAGAGCGGCCAGGCAACCGTTGCCGATGCGTTAGAAGTCGGGGTCGAGCAAGCCTTGGACGCTTTGTCCACGACTTAGCGCATTTGTGTCATTCCGACCGTACCGGAGGCGAAGCGGAAGGACCGCTAAGGGTCGCATCGCTTTCCAAAGATAAACGCCGCTCTTGCGGTCACGATCCCTTGGGTGCCTTGGGATGCACCGCCAAGCGTCATCCCAAGAAATCAACCCTACTTCTTAGCAGGCTTCGGCGTCGGGATGCTGGTGGCGTCCTTGACGTACTTCGCTGGATTCTTCTTGAACGACTGTGGGCAGCCATCGCAGCAGAAGAAATATCGGCGACCCTTATAGTCCGTAAACATGTGGTTCTTGATGGCCTTCGCCATGTCCAAGGTCTCGCCGGTGACTGCACACTTCATAGGCTTCTCAGCCTTCTTGGGTGTGGTCTTCTGGGCGAACGCGCCGACGCTCAGCGCGACGATGAAAATAATAATGGCTAACTTACGCATGTTCCTTGATCGTACCTCTCTCAATACTAACGCTCCCTGAACGCCGGAAGTTACCCAACACTCATACTTAATCAGTGCCAATCCGAATCCTGCAAACAAATGACTTTCACGGGACGCTGACGCCTGCCAAGGCCGATCAGCTTGGGCCCCTGCGGGCGGAGGCGGATTTCTACTTCGACTGCGGCGACTGCATCAAGGCAGGGAACCTCGCCATTCCTCTGAGACCCGATGCCGTCTGGCCAATTCTAGACTCCATCAATTGCACGGCCAGCGTCTTGGGAAACCGCGAGACACACATCATCGAAAAGGCTTTCCAAATGAAGATCGCCGGAGTTGCCCACCCAATCCTTTGCGCAAACCTTCATGACAAGCAGGGTGGATTTCCCCTCGCCAGGACGCTCATTCTTGAGCACCCAGAAGGACGGGTTGGCGTCATCGGCGTCATGGTTCCCATGGTCACCGAGAAAATGGCGACAAGGTCGGCCAGCGCCTATCTTTGGGACCAGCCAATTGTGACAGCGGTCGAACTGGGCAAGAAAATGCGAGGCGAAGTCGATTGCCTAATCGCCCTAACTCATATCGGGTACTCCCAAGATAAGAAACTCGCCGAGGCTACTGAAGACTTTGACCTAATTCTAGGAGGACATTCACACACGGTTCTGGAACAGGCGATGATAATCGGCAAGACCGCCATATGCCAATCCGGCTCGCATGGCCGGTTCGCGGGGATGATCTCGTGGAGCAGGGCCAAAGGTCTCGAAGAATATCGCTTAATGCCTTTGCCGTAGGTATTTCCGGCTTGATTTGGCGTAGTTACAAATTGGCGCGTGTGTCCGGGCAAAGGTAAGATCAGAGTCGCTAGATGCATCCAATTCTCTTTCAAATAGGAAGTTTTAAGCTCCACACCTTCGGGTTGCTGATGATCGCCGCATTCTTCGCGGCGTTGTGGCTTGCTCGCAAGCGTGCGCCGAAATTTGGCATCAAAGCAGAGAAGATCACGGATGTGAGCTTCTTCGCTCTTCTTTTTGGAATCCTCGGCGCGCGCGTCGTCTTCATCCTGCAGGACCTCCCGCACTATCTAGCGCACCGCGATGAGCTCCTCTCTATTCAGTTTCAGGGACTGACCAGCTTTGGTGGCCTCCTCTTTGGATTCGCCTACTTATGCATCTGGGCCGTGCGGAGTAAAGTGCCGCTCATTAGCCTGCTTGACCTAATGATCGCACCAATGCTGCTCGGCCAGGCTGTGGGTCGAATAGGCTGCCTTATGAATGGTTGCTGTTATGGCGGCGTATGTCCGACTGGTACCCCTTGGGGCATTCACGTAGATGGTCTGACGGGGCTTTACCATCCAGCGCAGATTTACGAATCGTTCTTAGACCTTGCTGGCCTGCTTATCCTGTTTTCACTTGAAAAACGTGGCCTTAACAAGGGCCAGAGCTTTGGCGCGGGCCTCGTGCTGTATGGCCTGGCTCGGTTCATCTACGAATATTGGCGGGCAGGCTTCAGTTCGACTTATATCCCTGGCTTGAACATCACCGATGCCCAGGCGGCGGCGGGTGCAATGGTGCTGATAGGCGCGGGCGTCTTTATCGCTTTCCGCAACAGGGCCCACTCCCAGCAGGAGATTCCCGCTTGAACCATGGCGAGCTTCTGGCTCGCTTCCAAGGAATGAACGCCCTGGTTGTTGGCGATTTGATGCTGGATGAATACATCTTTGGCCGCGCCACGCGAATCAGCCCCGAAGCGCCGGTCATGGTGGTGCGGCAGCAACAGACCAAGAACCTGCCCGGTGGCGCTGCGAACGTCGCCCGTAACCTCATCGCCTTGGGGGCAAAAGTGTCCATGGTCGGTGTCCTCGGTTGCGATCGCAGTGGCGAAACTCTTGAGGCAAGCCTTCAAGACCAAGGCATCCTAACGACCGGCATTGTCCACGAGCCTTCTCGGACAACGACCCGCAAGACCCGCGTAGTCGCGGATCACTCTCACCAGGTATTGCGCATTGATCACGAAGACGAGGGCCCCGTCTCGGCAGCAACGGATTCCAAGCTCGTCGATCAATCCAAGGCGCATCTGGATGGCTGTGACGTCGTAGTGTTGAGCGACTATTTGAAGGGTGCGGTTTCGCCTAGGCTTTGCGAGTACGTCATCGCGGCGGCGAACGCCAAAGGGATTCCAGTAGTTGCAAACCCGAAACCGCGGAGCTTGTCCCATTACAAGGGCGCAACCCTTGTTAGTCTCAACCGGCTTGAGGCAAGCGATGCCCTTGGAATTTGGCAAGGCCTTGCCGATGAGAATGCGCTGCAAGCCGCGGAAGATCTGCGGAATTCCATCGGGGTCCAGACCGTTTTGATCACCTTAGGCGAGGCGGGTATGGCCGTCTTTGGTGAAGGCTCCCTCACGGTCCCCGCGCCCCGGGTCGAAGTCTATGACACAGCAGGCGCAGGCGACACTGTGGTAGCAACTGTCGCACTCGGCATGGCGGCGGCTGGGTTCGACGAGGAGATCTTCCGACTGGCCGCGCAAACTGCAGCGTGTGTCGTTAGACGAGTAGGTGTTGCCACCCCAAGCAAAGAAGACCTCGCCGAAATAGCTTCCGGATAGTTGGCCGGGTGAGCAAGCGCTGCGGCAGTCGGGTTCTGGGTATCCTTATTGACCTTGACCGGAAGCTCTGCTTTCGACGCATTGGATTTGGACCAGAAAACACATGAGGATTAAGAACAAAGAAATTCGTCGGCGACGCCAGCGAAAAGAGCAGACCATAAAGGCAGCCGAGAAGGCCACCGCGGCTAAGTACGCGAATAAGCCCACAGCAAGCGCCGCCGCGCCCAAGCCAAAGGCAACTCCCGCTCCCAAGGCTGCTACTCCAAAGGCTGCGGCCGCTCCCAAGGCAGACAAGGCAGAAGTTGCCGAAAAGCCGAAAGCAGCCAAGAAGCCTGCCGCCAAGAAAGCCGAAGCGGAATAGCTATTTCGATCACTGGTGGGGTGACACAAAGCGCCTCACCAATCCCAAAGTGGCCTCCTCTAGCATGAGGTAACTCGACCGTCCAAGAAAGTTAGGACGGCAATGCCCAGTTCCCGTTGCACATTATTGAAATAGTGTCAGGAGGACTGTGCATATGAAAAGGCTATCTCAGATCGCCTATGGTCTTGTAGCTTCCACGGCCGTCGTTGCTGCAATTGCCGCAGCCGGCCCCGGAACGTTTTCCGTTATCGGCTTGCATTCGAACGTCGGCTTTAGTGTGCCAATTGCTGGGGGGCTTTCGCACCTGCAAGGCAAGTTCAGTAAGTTCAAGGCATCCATCGTTTACGATCCTAGCGCCTTGTCAAAATCCTCGGTCAAGGCCACGATCGACGCAAGCAGCCTAGACACCGGAGATCTCGGGCGTGACAAACACACCCTTGGCAAAGAAGGCTTCTACGTCTCGAAATATCCGACAATCACCTTCAACAGTAAGCGGATCGAAAAGGCTGGCAGCGGGTTTAGATGCATCGCCGACTTAACCATGCGCGGGGTCAAAAAGGAAGTTGTGGTGCTCTTCCACCAAACAGGCTCACGAAACATTGGAGAAGGGGTAACCCTTATCGGTTTCGAGGGCGGCTTCAAGATTGACCGCCGAGACTACGGCCTCCTTTGGGAGATGCCCGGATCGGCAGGCTGGGTTGGTGACAAGGTGGAAGTCCAAATCAGCGTCATTGCCCGACCGCAACACTAATTCAGACGCTCACATAAATCCCCTATCGGTATTGCTGATAGGGGATTTTCGTGTAAGTATTGGGTCACCAAGTCGCACCGCTAACGCGGGAACTTTGTCACCGAAACCCTATGCCTCTGGCGGCGATAGTGTCGAGTCCCGAGCTTCGATTGCATCTAACTCCAGCGGATGCTCCCGCTCCATTTCTTCGCGGCTAAGCGTTCCCTTGTACCAGACCGCATTCATCGGGAATTGATCTGGGTTGAAGTGCTCGTTATAGAGGTGCCACAAGATTATTGCTAGGAAAGCGAGGGTGGCTTCCCATCCGTGGGCGACGAGCGCTGCGCTTAGGGCTTCTTCCGGCAGCCGATTGCCCCAATAGATTGGGAACCAGAGGATGAATCCCGAGATGACCATCACCGGAATTCCCCAATACTCGGCAAGGTAGTCCAGCTTTTGCCTGAATTGGAAACGGCCGTATTTGGGCTCGTGTTTGGACAGGCCTAAATAATATTTGCTGGCGCCAATAAAGTCCTTGATGTCCACCCTTGCTGGCAACATCGTCAAGGCCTTTCGCGAGAAGCCGGACTTCTTCCATCTAACGAAGAGATCGCCCATATGCCAAAGCCAAACGCAGATCAGTCCCACTGCTGCCACC
>JBBQMJ010000078.1:0-10999 GCA_038328815.1 Fimbriimonadales bacterium
ACGAAGGGTTCAGACTTCGCGGCAGTCCTCCAAGATCGCCTCAAAGTCAGTGGCCACGCTCAGACGCGGTTGCAGAGTCGCAACATCGACCTGAGCAAAGATCAGTGGGATCGGGTTGTTGGCGGCGTGGATCAAGCGGCTGCCAAAGGCTCGAAGGAATCGTTGGTCATGGTGGATAACGCGGCGCTTGTCGTTAGCGTGAAGAACCGGACAGTAATTACCGCCGTTGACCAGGCTCAACTCAAGAACAACGTGTTCACAAACATCGATAGCGCAGTGATCGTCTAGGATCGCTTCGCCAAGACAGAAGAAGAAACAAAACAACAGAACAATGGATGGCAAAGGCGGGTTCGGGCAAACACCCGAGCGCTTGAGCGGTCTCGCGAATCGAGACGTTCCCATCCTCAAATAGGAGAACGAACAACCATGCTACAAGCACTACTTTCTGGCATCGCCAGTATCAAAGCGCAACAGACTCGAATGAACGTTATCGGTAACAACTTGGCCAACGTTAACACGACGGCTTACAAGAGTTCCAGCGTCACGTTCCAGACCATCATCGACCAGACAATCACGGGCGCCTCCAAGCCAAATGCGAACATGGGCGGTACCAACCCGATCCAGTTCGGCTTGGGTGTATCTGTCGCGGGAACCAATGTTGATAACGCGCAGGGCTCCCTTAGCGCAACCAACAAGCCGACCGACCTTGCCATCCAGGGCAACGGCTATTTCATGGTCAGCAACGGCGCTTCGATTTCGTACACTCGAGACGGCTCCTTTGGCCTCGACGCCAACGGCGACTTGGTCCAGCAGGCTACAGGGCAGAGGGTTCTCGGATGGTCCGCTGACAGTTCTGGAAACATTGACGTCACCGTTCCAGTGAATGCCGCCAGCGGCTTGAACGTACCACTCGGCCGGCTCAACGCCGTGCAGGGAACCACCTCGCTATCCCTTGCAGGGAACTTGAACGCAAATTCGCAGCCTGCTGACTCGTGGACGACTCAGGTGACCGTGTACGACTCTATTGGTGGTTCGCACGACTTGACGATTGTGTTCAACAATCGCCAGACGCCGCCCGCGCCGCCCGCTCTGCCTGTTGGTGCGGTAGCTCCTGCCGGTGCTGTTAGCAGCTGGGATTGGCAGGCTTTCGAGGGACCTGTTGCAGCCGGCGTTTCAGTTGGCGACAGCACCACGGCCGGTAATCAGCCGCTCTACTTCGATACTAACGGCGTACCAGTTGGTCCTGCCATCGAGACCATCACGATCCCTGGAGGCGTTGCTGGCACCTTGCCGTTCAACGTGACGATGGATTGCCATTCGATCGGCCAGTTGAACACCACGACACAGGTCAGCGCAAGCGATCAGAACGGCTTCCCGCCCGGATCCCTTCAGGGCTTCTCCATTGGCAACGATGGAACGCTCACAGGCACGTTTACCAACGGCCTTACAAGGACGCTGGGAACAATCGCTATGTCCAACTTCCCAAACCCTGACGGTTTGGAAAGCCTTGGCAGCAACCTTTGGCGAAACACCGACAACTCTGGTTTGGCGGTTGTGGGAACGGCTGCTACTGGCGGTCGAGGACAAATCAACTCGGGCTTCCTAGAGCAGTCCAACGTTGATATCGGTAGCCAGTTCACGGACCTCATCGTCACCCAGCGCGGCTTCCAGGCTAACACCAAGGTCGTCACGACGGTTGATGAGATGCTGCAGAACCTGATCGACATGAAGCGATAAGGTTGATTAGGTGAAAGGTGACGAGTTTGAAGGCTTGACAGGAGGTTGAGTATCAGACCCGTCACCCGTCACCTTTCACCCCAAAACCCCTACGCGGCTGGGCACGGACGCCCGGCCGCACTTATTTGTTTCTGGTGTTAGGGTAGCTGGGGCCACATGGGTAACCTTGGCGCATGTTGCGAGAGCCCTTTTCTACGACGGACGCCCCAGCTGCGATCGGTCCATATAGCCAGGCAGTAAAAGCCCAAGGATCGATGCTGTATCTCAGCGGACAAATTCCTTTGACGCCTTCCGGCGAACTGGTCAAGGGGACGATCAAAGAGCAGACCGTGCAGGTAATGAATAATATCGACGGCGTGTTGAAAGCGGCGGGCTTGAGTCCCCTGAACGTCGTTAAGACCACAGTGTTCCTCTCGTCAATGGACCACTTCGCAGACATGAATGAGGTTTACGGCGAGTATTTCACGGGTGCGGAGCCTGCGCGTTCAACGGTTGCCGTTAGCGGCCTGCCTCGCGGCGTGGATGTGGAAATTGAGACCATAGCGGTCTATTAACGGGGCCATAATCGACACCAATGAAGCGAGTCGTATCGGTCAGCCTCGGCACAAGCAAGCGTGATAAGCGCCAGGAGATTTCAATTCTTGGCGAAGACTTCCTCATCGAACGCATTGGCACCGATGGCGATCTCAAGAAGTTCTCGCAGATGTTCAAGGACCTTGATGGCAAGGTTGAGGCGTTAGGCGTCGGCGGTGCGGATATCTACGTAGCGGTAGGGACCAAGCGATACGCGTTCAGCCAGATCCTGAAGCTCACCAATGTCACCAAAACGACGCCAGTTGTGGATGGCAGCGGGCTAAAGCACACCCTTGAGCGCAAGACCATTGAAACGCTACAAGCCGATGGCACGGTGGATTTCAAGAAGGAAAAGGTGCTGCTAGTCTCCGCCGTGGACCGCTTTGGCATGGCGCAGGCGCTTACAGATGTTGGAGCTCAATGTGTTTTTGGTGACCTGCTTTTCGGCATTGGCGTGAACATTCCGCTGAGGACCTACAAGCAAGTCAAGAAGCTTGGCGCGGTCATTCTGCCGCTCATCACGCGCTGCCCCATCCAGTGGTTTTATCCCACTGGCGAAAAGCAGGAGAAGCGCACTCCAAAATATCCAAAGGTATTTGAAGAAGCGACTTTCATCTGCGGCGACTGGCATTACATCCGCCGCTACGCGTCGGAGAAGATGGAAGGGAAGACCATCCTGACCCAGACTTTGCGCAAAGCCGACCTGGAGTGGCTCAAGACCACCGGGGTCTGGCGAGCCATCACGACGACCCCCGAAATGGGTGGAGAATCGTTTGCGACGAATGTCATGGAAGGCGTGATTGTCGCGCTCCTTGGTAAGCCGCCAGCGCAGCTCAGCGAGAAGGATTATCTGGACACGCTCGCGAAGCTGAACTGGAAGCCCAACGTCATTGAATTGAACCCAAAGCCCGTCTAAAGACGTAAGGTACATTGCAGCCGTCCGCCAACCCATGACTAAGTTCGCGTTCATCATCCATCCGCTCTCAGCCCGCGATGCCGCGCGCAAGTATCCGATGGCGAAATACTTCCCGGACGCGCTCATCGAGGCGTTCCTAAAGCGCAAGCACCCGATGATTCTCAGCGAGATTAAGGGGATTAAGTCACTGACAGGCGCGACGACCGAGGGCTTCTTCATCGGCTGCCCGCTCACCGTTAAGCAGATGGAAACGCTGCCGATAGAGTTCGTCTATAAGCGGATATCGGAGTGCGCGGAAGTGGCTCATGCGGCAGGAGCTGAGATTATCGGTTTGGGCGCCTTTACGGCAGTCGTTGGCGACGGCGGCAAGACCGTTGCCGACAGGGCCAAGATCGCGGTGACGACAGGGAATAGCTACACGGTGGCCACGGCGATCGAAGGCACGATGAAGGCTTGCGAGCTTTTGGACATCCCGGTTTCTTCTTCAACATTGGCGGTAGTCGGCGCGACTGGTTCGATAGGGAAGACATGCGCGCGGGTGCTGAGCCGGTCCTTTGGCCGCACGATTTTAGTTGGCCGAGACCTTGCTCGGACGCAGCTTATCGCCGATGAAATCGGCGCCACGGCGACCACGGACATTGCTGCAATTAAGGGAGCCGATGCCGTGGTCACTGTTACGTCATCGGACGCCCCCATCATCATGCCTGAGCACCTTAAGCCTGGCTGCGTGGTGTGCGATGTCTCTCGTCCGCGGGACGTTTCCCTCCTGGTTTCGAAAGAACGCCCTGATGTGCTTGTGATTGAAGGTGGTGTAGTGAAAGTGCCAGGCGACGTCCAGTTCAACTTCAACTTCGGCTTCCCTGAGAAGACAGCCTATGCCTGCATGAGCGAGACGATGCTGCTTGCGCTAGAAGGCCGTCCCGAGAACTTCACGATTGGCAAGGATGTGAGCGTGGAGCAGGTGGATGAGATGATTGCCCTCGCCAAGAAGCATGGATTTACGCTGGCTGGCTTTAGGTCGTTTGAGAAGGCCGTCGATCAGGCGGCGATTGATCGGGCGAAAGCTGCGCGGAAGTCGGGAGTTGTCCCGACGTCGGTGAAACCGACGCCTGTCGCCGATTTGGCTTAGCCCCATAGCTCAAGCTGGAAAAAATGAACTCAGCATTCAACTTTTTATGGCCGGATCAACCGTTAGTAGCATTCAGACTGCCGACCTAATTGTCGGAATCGATGTCGGAGGAACCAAGAAGGGGTTCCATTTGGCTTCACTTAAACCGGGCGAATTCCAGATTCGCGATATCCGGCATTGTCAGTCTGTGGTTGACGTATGCACGTGGGTCCGAACCTTGGTGGCCGAAAGCACGCAAACGACGAAGTTGCTCCTCGCTATCGACTGCCCTCCTCGAAGCCAACTTACAGGCGAAAAGACACGATTGTCTGAGCGGCAGTTGCATCGCCAGGGCTTTAGAGTTCAATGGACTCGTAGGACAACGCATGCACCGGCCGAATGGATGGATAACGGTCAGAGGTTGTGGGAAGCGCTTTCGAAATTGCCTGACACATACGCGATCGAGACTTTCCCTACAGTGGCCACGCGCCATTTATGCGACTCGAACGTCCAACTCCCTCTCCGACTCCTTGCCCAGCACGCCGGACGACGTGAATGGAAAGACTTCATGGATGCCGCGATTTGCGCGGATGTTGGCGATCGATATCTGCGCGGAAGGGCCAATTGTGTAGGAGTTGACCCGGACACTGCCGAACTGGACGAGTTGGGTCCAATTTGGTTCTAATCGTTTCCCCAACCTGCATGACAAATCTATTGACATGTATACACCTGTCTGGTAGAGTGAATTCGTGAACCAAACGGCGACTCTCCGCGACCTGGTCGGCGACAATCCGCGATTTCGAATCCTGTCGCCATTCGCCCGCTCGGGCGATGAGGACTTTTCGGCGTTCTCCGCCACGCAAGAGTCCACCTGCATGGACGCCCTTCCGGTAGAGGGCACGGAGTTCAAGCTGATCGACGTGCCGCCGATTGCCGACAGCGGCTTCACCCACTTCCTCGACGGCTCGCAGAAATCCCGGAAAGTCCTTGCCGACGGCTTCTTCCCGATCTATATCTCACACACATCGGCAGCCGTCCTTGCCAGGCAAGAAAGGCAAGTCCAACCGCCGCAGCCGGGGCTCTATTTCGAGAACTACTCGCTCTATGTCCCCGCGGGATCGGCTTCGGTCTTTGGCGGCTTTATGGCCGTTCAGCCGATTCAGGCGTCGGAGGACGATACCGAGATGTCGGTCAAAGACAAGATCAGTAAGGAGATAGGCAGGAAGCGCGAGTCGCTGGAGATCCAGGCGGCTGGAGCGTTCCTGGAACGGTCGGAGGGATTTCTGTTGATCGACGGCGGCATTGGGCGCATCCTTGAAGCCAACTTGAGCGCCACAAATATCGCCGGAGTCGTGAAGACCCATTCCAAGCAGTACTTCAAATCGCGAGCAAGCGTTGAACTTATGTGCGGGATGCGGGCGGGGCAGCGGTCCAGCGTGTTCAAGCGTGAAAGCGACATGTCCCAGGGAGCAATGGTTTATAGTTTCTATCTGAAGCTGCGGGAATCGGTATCGGAGAGTCCGATGTTTGGCGTGATAAGGGTGGAAATGGCGCCAACGCCTGAGAACGTCGCAAAGGCTGACGAAATCGCCAGCTGGATTCTCCACGAACGAGACCCGTTGAGCAAACCTGATCCACGCCACGACCGATTACTCTATCCCATTCGTCTTGTTGAAATGCAGCTGAAGGCGAGGCAGCCGAGCGATGCGGCGATAGCGGCGTTGATTGGTTAGGACTCAAAGGCCAAAGGTCAAAGGTCAAAGGTTGGGTTGGCGCGCGAAGATTGAGGGTCGCGAGTAGGCGGGGGATGGTCCGTGCCGCCGTTCCGACCTAAATCTCGCGAGTTGATGAACTGCGAGTAGGCGCCGGTTGGTTTTTACCGGCGCTCCGGTGAAACAGATTGTCTCGAATGTGAAACAAATAACATGATTGAAATTGGCAGAGTCATTGGAACCGAGCGGAAGCCGAATACGGCTTACACTTTCTATTTCTGGACTGATCCCAGCGCCAAAGTGGGCATCGGTTCGCTTGTCAAAGTGCTGACCGAAAGCGAAACGGTTTACGGCACTGTAGTCGAAGCCCACGGCTTCAATGACCTGGAAAGCCCCCTCCACGAATTCTTCTCCATCGGCGGCGACCCCGGCCGCCCTCTGCCAACTCTGAGGCCGGAGATGCGCCTGTTCCAAGCGGCGGTCCTAAGAAGGGAGCCGGAAGAACCGATTGGCGCTGTTCCCATCGGTTCGGTCTATCTTGCCGACGAAGCAGATGTGCGGTGCGCTCTAAGGACCGACGGCTACGTCGATCTATTTGGCATCCCGTGCGGCTGCTACGGCACCAAGGACGAGCCAATCGCCGTTCATTTGGATGGCCGGTTCCTTCTGGGACCCGAAGCCGGGCACCTCAACATAACAGGAACCAGCGGCCTCGCCGCCAAAACCAGCTTCATCCTGTTCCTGTTGAAAGCCATCTTCGACCATCACAAAGATGATCCCGAGGAACCAGGAGACAAAGGAGTGGCCGCGCTGCTTTTCAACACCAAGGGTGGCGACTTGCTCTACATCGACCGCGATCCCCTCGCAGACTTAAACAAGCCTTGTTTGGAGGCCCTGGACGAAACTCAATACGAAGCATGCCAAGTCAAAGCAGAGCCGTTCCAAAGCGTGCGGTACTACGCACCGTTTGCCAAAGATGGGTTTAACGTCAACTCCCTGAGGCGAAACGCCGAAGTCGAAGAATCCAACCCAACAAGACCCTTCACGTTCGGCCTTGCCGACATTATTCGCCACGTTGAAGTGCTGCTGAACAAGGATGACCTCGACGCCAAGGCCGACGGCTTCCTCCAATATCTGAACGAGCGTTTCATTGAAGGCGATGGGCATACTGTCGGCGGCGAAGGAGAGAAGCTGAAGGCAAACTCCCTGGACCAACTCATCGACATCGTCCGAAAGCAGATTCGATACGCCGAGACTAAGAACGCAAGCCAATACGAAGGCCACAGCCCCCACACCATGCGAAAGATGTACAACCGCATGGACAACATCGGCAAGCGTTTTTCTGGTCTGATTGCGGAGCGGAACGATCCGCAGGGGCCGTTTGACAGCCCATTTGAACCCGGCACGGTTTACGTCATCGACGTCAGCAAGCTTGGCTCTGAAGAGCAGGACCTCGTCTTTGCCGCTTTCATCACCAAACTAAGAGAGCGCATGGAGGAAAACACCCTGGGCGTTGGCAAGATGATTGTCATGGTAGATGAGTTGAACAAGTACGCGCCGAGCGGCGGCGCGGAGACGTACGTCGTCAAGTCGCTCAAAGAGATCGCCTCGCGCGGCCGCTACCTCGGTCTAACTCTATTCGGCGGCCAACAGTTTAGAAGCCGCGTCGATAAGGAGATCATCGGAAACGCCGCGACTCATGCGTTTGGACATGTGGAAGCAGAAGAACTCGCCCAGCCTGGCTATAGCTACTTCAGCCCGGCCATCAAGGAAAAGCTCGGTGCTCTCTCGCCAGGAGAAATCCTGTTGAAGCACCCACACTTCGCCCAACCGATCTTCCTGCGATTCCCTAAACCAGTAATAGTCAAAGGAGGGGAAGGGATGCGTCGGTTCCCGCAGCAGCCAGAAAGGCCAATTCGGGACATCGTCAGTGACGAAGTTAAGCGCCTCAGAGCCCCGTATAACGAGGCGATGGGGGCGTTCGACGACCTGTCAAACGTTGGCGACAACCAAATAGCCGTCCTCAACAATTTAAGGAAGGCAACAAACGCCGAAGAAGCCCTGAGAGCATTGCGGGGAGGCAAGAAATTAGCGAAAGTCGCAACAGAAGCGAGGGCGGCGGTTGCGGACTTCGATCCCTTTGCCTGAACCTGAAATAGGTACTGGTTTAGTCCGGTAATACCGCTTGAAGTTTGGCCATTACCGGTGTGGTTTTATCAGAGAGGGCCGAAATCTGAACTACCATGCTCACGCTCGTAATGGCCGTTTATGCCCTTTGCGCCATCGCGTTTTACGCTCAGATGTTGCAACACGGGAAGCACCACTTTGAACTGGACGAGGCGACTATGCCTCCCCAAACGGCGGAGATTTACGAGCTGTTTCCTGCGACCGAAGTCCGGTCCGAAGCAGCCTGAGGTCCTTCCGCAATGGACCGTGGTCGCAAGCGTGGCGTTTTTGCCAGAGCGCGGCGTGACCGAAAACGGTCCCTCCACTTCGCTTTTTTTGCTACGGTCGGGATGACGATCCGAGGACAGGCGACACAATGAAACTGCCTCGAACCAACCAACGCCAACTCGTTTGCTTTAGGGCGAATTTAACGCGCTGTGTTCGGGATTACAGCTAGAGCCTAGAACTGGACCTTGACCGCTTCGCGCTCTACCGGGGCCTCAATTTCAAACACGTCGGCTGGCTTGAACCCGCCGGCACCGGCGATAATCGCTGAAGGGAAGGTCTCGATCTTCGTGTTGTACGCGGTTACGATGTCGTTGTAGTACTGCCGAGCGAACGCAACCTTGTTTTCAGTGCTCTTCAACTCTTCTTGCAGCGAAAGCATGTTTGTATTGGCCTTCAGGTCGGGATAAGATTCGGCCAACGCGAAGAACCCACCAAGGGCCTGGGTGACTTGACCTTCCGCAGCAGCTTTGTCTTTAACGGATGTTGCTCCTAGAGCCATGTTTCGGGCCTGGATAACCTTCTCGAGGGTCTCCTGCTCAAACTTCATGTAGCCTTTCACGGTCTCAACCAGGTTCGGGATGAGATCGTAGCGGCGCTTGAGCTGCACATCGATCTGTGCAAAGGCGTTCTTAACCTGCTGCCGAAGACTGACAAGCCCGTTGTACATGGCAATGAAGCCAATCATAACAAGAACGAGAATTCCAATGAGGACCCAAAGCACGTTTGCTACTCCTTCGTCGCGCGACGTATCTTCCAATACGGACGATTCACTTGGCCGGTTGCGCTTCACGCTTCAAGCGAACTGGTGAAATATCCGACCGTCCGCCGAAATACTCGATGGTATCGGGATCAATCTGACGCAAAGCTCCATCCGCGGATGTAGGCATCTTGTGCTCCATCACCAAAGTTGAAGTGAGTTTCAACGTGGCGCCGCCGCGGTCAAACACTCCTGACCTTGGAATCCCGCCTTCAAATAGCTCATAACGGCCGTCCTTAAGGGTCAAGTCCACTTTGCCCAAGGTATGCGCAACCACGGGATTGTCGCCGGTTTTGACCGGATAGTTACGGTTCCCAGACCACTGGCCATCCCATTGATAGCGATCCATATTGCAGCCAGCGCAGGCTAAGGCTGCGGCTACCAGCCACCCAAAAATGAGTAGCCGGGAGGCTATAATTGGTTTAATGCTGACCGCCATTACTCCCGAAGTCTACACATCGATGGGCCTGAACCGGGGGGAATTTGAGCGAATAGTCCAACTTCTAGGGCGGGAGCCCAATTACACAGAGCTAGGAATGTTCGCCGTCATGTGGAGCGAGCACTGTGGCTATAAGTATTCGCGCCCTGTCCTAGGCTATTTCAGAAAGTATCGCGAGGCCATGGAAGGCGCGGGTTTGGAAAACGCGGGCGTCGTCGATATTGGCGATGGCATCGGTGTGACAATGAAGGTGGAGTCCCACAACCACCCATCCGCTGTTGAGCCTTATCAGGGAGCGGCGACCGGCGTCGGTGGCATTATTCGTGACATCTTAACGATGGGCGCGCGGCCCATCGCTGGTCTTAACTCGCTTCGCTTTGGCCCTATAGAACCCGGATCTGCGCCTCCTGAGGTCGTCGAGCGGAACCGCTACCTTTTCGAGCACGTCGTTGCCGGAATAGCTGGCTACGGCAACTGCGTAGGCGTGCCTACAGTTGCCGGCGAAGTGAGCTTCCACCCTCGCTACAGCGGAAATCCTCTAGTCAATGCAATGTGCGTTGGCGTTATGAAGCTAGATGAGCTCACGACAGCGGCTGCTTCGGGTGAGGGCAATCCCGTCATCTATCTAGGGTCGGCAACTGGCAAGGACGGCATTCATGGCGCGACGTTCGCTAGCGATGCTCTCGGCGAAGACAGCGATGCCAAACGGCCCAACGTGCAAATCGGAGATCCCTTTGCCGAGAAGCTTTTGATTGAGGCGACTTTAGAAGCTTTGCAAACGGGCGCGATTGTCGCCATTCAAGACATGGGCGCTGCTGGTCTTACTTGCAGCACTATCGAGATGTCCGCAAAAGGCGATGTTGGCATGGACGTGGACCTTGACCTTGTCCCCATGCGAGAAAGCGACATGACCGGCTACGAGCTGATGCTCAGCGAGAGCCAGGAACGCATGCTTGCCGTATCCCACAGGGGCCGAGAGAACGAAGTTCTCGATGTGTTCCACAAGTGGGGACTGAAGGCGGTGGTCATTGGGCACGTGACGAGTGACGGGCTGACAACGGTCAGGCGTCACGGCGAAATCGTCGCCCAGCTTCCGCCTAAATTACTTGCCGACGAGTGCCCGACATATCAATCCTCCAAAGATCCGCCGGCCTACTTCACCAAAGCTGCCCAGTTTGGCGCCAGCAACCTTCCCACGGTGAATGCCAACGAAGCACTCTTGAAGCTGCTTGCGAGCCCTGAAATTGCCAGCAAGCGTTGGGTGTATGAACAGTACGACCAGCAAGTCCAGACCCAAACCGCG